>JBPOFV010000007.1:0-19083 GCA_051252335.1 Marinicella sp.
AGCCGAGCCTATGCCTTCGATTGCCTTAGAAAAAGACCCCAGCATTATTCAACGTTTTATTGATCGTGTTGAAAAACAAGAATTAGATTTAGACAGCATGGTATTTTTAAAGAAAACTTGTTTGCAGTCCTTATCACTGGTTCGAGACTTGGTGCCAGTTGCTGCACAACTTAGTGCAGCTCATATGCGCTGGTGGATTGCCATCACTGATTCCATGCGAAAACTGGCAGATGCCAATGACCGCATACAAATTGAAAAAAGCACTTTGTTGTTATTAAAAAACATTCAAGAGTTTGATTCACTGGAATACTGATTGATTTAAGCCTAACTCTTTTAGCTTGCTTTTAATTGATAAGCCAACATCGGTAACATCCGACCTGATATGCTTAATGAAGGTGTTTCACCCATTTTTACACATCCTTGTTTAAGGTAAAAACCTTCAGCATATGGGTCTGACTGAACACTCATTTTTTGATAATTTTGAGCACCTGCATAAGTCACAGCATGGGCAAATAATCCAGTTCCTACTTGTGTACCAATAAATTGAGGGTCTATAAACAATGCCTCTAATTCAACATGAGTCAAATCAATCTCAATCAACTGATAAAATCCCAAGACTTGTTGGTTTTTAACTGCCATGTAAGTTGGGTTTTCAGTTATAGATGCTTCTGAATAAGTTAATTCTTCTTTAACTGCTTGCATGAACGTTGCCGAGTAACCCCAATAAGCTTTAGCCCTTATGGCCAACTCACTGATGTATTGAGCATCTTTTTTTTGTGCTGCTGTGATGTGTACCGTCATAATAAAAAAGGGCCTAATGTAACAAAATCAGACCCTCTTATTATCTGGCTATTGATTAAATTTTTCAATGATGCACATGACCACCATTGAGTAACCAAGCTTTGTTAACAGCCTGAGTTGCTAATCCTAAGCCATTTTTTTCATCCCAAGTTGCACGATCTAACAACTCAATTTGGGCATCGTCTTCTAATAACTTGTTTAGACCTGGTAACTGCTTGTTAACCAACTCCTGACCAGCTTCTAATGCAACTGCCACTTGAGCAATCAGTTGTTCAGCTTGATCGTATTGAGTTTGGCTGGGTTTGCCATTGTAGCCAACCACACTACCAAACAATGTACCCAATTCTTCACGCAACTTAGATTCACCTGTAATCATGCCTTTTTTGGTGGCTGTGAATCTCGCATTTAATTCATTGTATGACTGTTCGAATCGGTCTGCCTTTTTCTGAACTGCTGACTTAAGGTCAGTTTTTTCAGACAATTGATTGACCACGTCTTTCAATTGAGCTAATTGGAATGTCAGATCATTGATGCCATCATATAATTGCATGGACAGTTTTTGCTGTGCGTTGCGATCTTCTGTCGTGTGTGTAGATCGCGGATCTGGCACCAACTCCACCGTCGAATAGAACTTTTTCTTGCCCTTAATCATTTCAACTTTATAACTGCCCTCTGCCACTCTGGGACCCACAAAACCTGGAACCAAAGATGTTGAAGGTGGAAATTTAGGCGCCTTTAAACGCATCGGCCAATCTACTCGATTAATCCCTCTGCGTTTACCTGCAACCAGTGAAGTAATTAACTGATCATTCTCATCAAGGATATTGATTTTCATGTCACCAAACATATGGCGTTTCTTCAGATAATAACTGATCACTGCTACATTCGAAGGATTGGCACCAATAAAGTCATCGCCACCGGAAAAACTTTGTAAGGCTCCGCCTTCTACCATCACACTGGGGCGAGACGGTAACATCACTACATTTTCAGACAAGTTGTCTTGAGTCAAAGCACGCAATGGAGAAATGTCATCTATGATATAAACCCCCCTGCCATGCGTGGCAAGGATTACATCATGCTCGGTTGGATGAATCACCAAATCATGGACCGCAACTTTAGGTAAATTTTCTTTGAACCTGGCCCATTTATCACCACCATCAAGGCTTAAATACAAACCAAATTCTGTCCCTAAAAAGAGCAAATCAGGATTCACCGTATCTTGTTTTAAGACCCAGGCATAACCTAAATTATCAGTATTTAGTTTGCTCCAAGATTTGCCAAAATCATCTGTGCGATAGGCATGTGTTTGCATGTCGCCCGTTCTGTGGCCATCAAAAGTCACAAATGCCGTGCCTTTATTGTGCGCACTGGTGGTGATGCGTGAAACCCAAGTACCTTTCGCAACACCTTTGATGTTTTTACCCACGTTTTGCCATGACTTGCCTCCATTTTGAGACACATGAATCACGCCATCATCTGAGCCAACCCATAACAACTCACCATCCAAGCTAGACTCGGCAATGGTATAAATGGTTGCATTGTTTTCTGCGGTTGAATTATCAATGGTGATACCACCGGTTGATGCTTGACGCTGTCTTTTGGGATCATCGGTGGTTAAATCAGGTGAAATGGTCTGCCAAGAATCCCCTTGATCCGTGGATTTATGCAAATATTGTGAACCATAATACAGAGTACCTACATTGCTTTCACTGACTAACAAAGGTGTGTTCCAATTAAAACGCAATTTTTCTTCACCCTCTTTGGCTACTGGAGGTATGTTTTTGATTTCACCAATGTTTCTATTTAAGCGCATTAATTTGCCGCCTTGGTACTCAGAATAAATGGTGTTGGCATCTTGTTTATCTACAAACGCCCAAAAACCGTCACCCATGCCAATGGAAGTCCAATCACCGGGTTTGATTCCACCTGGAGCACGCGAAGGTCCTTCCCATGATCCATTATCTTGCAAGCCGCCATAAACGTGATATGGCCATTGATCATCATGTGAGACATGGTAGAACTGGCTGACAGGTAAAGTACCTACCATACGCCAATTATTGCCCTTGTTTTGGCTGATATAGACACCACCATCGGTTCCTAATATCAATTGATTGGGGTTCGATTGATTGATCCATAAAGCATGGTGATCTGGATGGATAGCGATGTTAAACCCGCCTGAAAATAAAGACGAGAATGTTTCTCCACCGTCATCACTGGTAACCGTCATGAAACTGGGCTTGTAAACCCTTTCAGGATTACTCGGATCAACTTTCAGCTCACCAAAATAAAAGGGACGCATTTGTACCACCCCTGAATCAGATTTTTTCTGCCATGTTTTACCCATGTCGTCAGTTCGATACAGAGCGGTACTTTCCGACTCAACGGTGGCATAAACTGTGGTGCTTTGAGATGCGGCCACTGCCAAGGCTATTCTGCCTTTTTCGCCCGTAGGCAAACCTTCGGTTAGCTCATGCCAAGTATCTCCACCATCAACTGAACGATACAAACCACTGCCTTCACCGCCAGAGGTAAAATAATCAGGTTGGCGTCTAAATTCCCACATGCCAGCATAAATGATATTGGGGTTATTTGGATCAATGACCAGATCTGAGCAACCGGTGGCTTGGTTTATATACAAAACCTTTTCCCAGGATGCACCTTTATCAGATGTGCGATAAACGCCGCGCTCTTTGGCATCACTCCACAATGCGCCTGTGGCACAAACAAATACCGTATCGCTGGACTGACTGCTGATTTCTATGGCTGCAATTCTCTCAGTTTTTTCTAAACCCAGATGTTGCCATTTTTCACCACCATCTTCTGACAGGTAGACCCCATCACCGACAGAAACTGTATTTCTGACCCAAGATTCACCGGTACCTACCCAAACAGTGTCTTCGCTTTGTGGATCAATTGTAATGGCTCCGATGGATTGATTGTGCTCATCAAAAATGGGTTCAAAGCCAACGCCACCATCTTTAGATTTCCAAACACCACCACTGGCCGTGCCCACATAAATGACGGGGGTGTCACTGTGTGTCGCATCCAGGGCAGCAATGCGCCCACTCATGACTGCTGGTCCAATGGCTCTGGCCTGTAAGCCACCAAATGTATAGGAGTCAATCTTAATGTCTTTTGCATAGGTTGATGCAGGCAGTAAAGCGCCTGCAAGCAACCAGATAGCTGATTTCTTCATTGTAATGACTCCGAGTTATTCTACAGCTTCAGCTGCTTCTTCTTTGGCAGCCACTTCTGGCATGGTGAACAAAGAGTCGTCAACATCGATGTTAACTTCAATTTCGTTTAAGGTCAGGTTTTGCACCAAAGAACCATTCACTTTTACAGCCATAGAATGCGCAACTGGTGCACCAGAATCGCCAATTTCTTTGTAGTCACTGAAATAAGTTTCCGTTTCAACTTCTTGACCCATCATTTTAATTTTGGCTCGGGTCATCACTTCTAATTTATATTCTTCATCTAAGAAGACGTGAACCACATCACCACTTTTTCTGGTGGCTTTGATTTCTATCACTGGTGTTCCTTCAATATCAGAAGTTCCGATTAACTCTAAAGTAGTACCTTTGGCTTCAGCGTCTATCAACACACCTTCAATATCTGCTTGTTCCTTGGTTTGTTTCAATTCATCACCTGATAATAACTCAGGGTCATTTTTGCCCATAAATGGCATCACTTGCCAACCTTGTTCACCATCGAAAGCTTGAATACCTTTCATGCCCTGAACTTCAAAAGTGGTATAAATTTTGTTGGGTGCTTTATATGTAAATGCAAAGGGTGCTTCCATTGGACCCATGGTCATTTTGCCTGTTGATCTCATGGTTTTGGTGCTTTTAATCACTTCCATGCCACCACGTGCTTCAACATATTCAGCCAACACTTCATCCAATTTCAATTCCGCCTGTGCCACAAATGCTGAACCCAACAATGCCGTTAATACCCATACTCTGTTTTTCATAATTTACGCTCCGATTTTTAATGATTTTTTTAAAGCAAACATTGTAGTACAAACTCAATGAATAGAAAGTGCTGTAGGTCATGAATTTTTCGATTCATGGACTCATGGCTCTTCTCATTTATTTACATAAAAGCTAGAATCATAGGGCACTTCATTATTTAAGACTCTCTATGAAAAGAATCACCTTATTGTTATTTATTCCTTTGATCGCCATGGCCCAAATTCCTGATGAGGTGAAAAAGGAAATTGACTTAAGAATCAAGCATCAAATAAACCCTTCGATTGTTGTTGGTTTATTTGAAAATCGGCAATCTCATTTTTATACCCAAGGCTTCCAGAACAAAGAAAAAAACCTCAAAGCCAACACCGACAGCGTTTATGAAATTGGTTCTATCAGCAAAACATTCACAGGTCTATTACTGGCTCAGCTGATCGAAGAAAAGCAAGTGGAACTTGATGGTGCAGTACAAGCGTATTGGCCTGAACCTTTTGAACTGGTAGACAAGCTAAATCAGCCAATCACCTTAAAGCAACTCTCCACCCACACCTCAGGCTTGCCTCGCCTCCCTGGCAATTTACCGATGTTCGCAAAAGACCCATATGCCGAATATGATCGAGAACAACTACTGCTTGGAATCAAAATGGTTCAAGCCCAACAATCAGGTAGCAATTATGTTTATTCAAATTTTGCCGTTGGCTTACTAGGGGAAACCCTTGCAGTGGTTTCAGGAGAATCTTACAATTCATTGATCAAACGGAACATCTTAGAACCCATGTCTTTGAACAGTACTTATATGGAATTAGACGAGGTGCCTCAACAGCATCTGGCACAAGGTTACTCGGGTATCAAAGCTGTAGAACCATGGCGCTTCAAAGCCCTGGCAGGTGCTGGCTCAATCCGCAGTAACATCACAGACTTATTGGCATTTGGTGTATCTCACTTGAACCCTGCAAATGCTCAATTGAGCACAATGACTCAATCTGCAACCTCAGTACATTACCAACAAGGCTCGATTAAAGTTGGTTTGGGATGGCACATAGATACCGCTGGAATCATTTGGCATAACGGTGGTACAGCAGGGTTTAAATCAATCATCTTGATTGACCCTGTACAACAAAAAGTGGCGGCCGGTATCACCAACCAAAGCAACGACAGCATCGAAGATATTGTTGCTCATTTAATGAACCACTCTCAGCCAATGGATAAACATGATTTCCCGGTTGAAGCTTCTGTGGACCATTTGCGACAATATACTGGTCAATTTAAACTTAAGAATTCCGACCATACATCTGAAATTAGGTTAATTAATGACCAACTGTTTTTCACTGCGCCCAAACAGCCAAAACAACGAATGACCTACGTAGGCAACGATACGTTTATATTTAAACTGCTCAAAGTGAAAATAAAATTCCTCAAAAATTCAACAGAACAAATTTCGGCATACGAATTAATGGGTTGGGGAGAGCCGCAAATGTATGAAAAACTATCAATCGTTAAGAATTGAACCAACGTTTAATTTTTCTCAATGGAGCGGTAATTTTCCATGAACTGGAGTTCTCTAGTTCTTCAATGCGTTTTAACAATTGCCATTCATCCAGGCTCAACAGCTCCAACTGCCTCTTGACAACCTTGGTCTGTTCATTGGGATCTAGGCAAAGCGTTTGGTATCGAAAAACTTCTGCTTTGGCTTGGCTGAGTGCTTTGGTTTGAGCGGTCAATTGATCATATAAGCGCTTTAAATGCTGGTCTCTGCGCCCAATCACCTTATGCAGTTCTGTAACATCATCATCGCTTAATAATCGACCCTGTTTAAATTTATCAACCAGCGGCCGTTCTACATAAATAGTTGAATGAGGCTCTATGGTTGCAGTTCTAGATTGCGTGTAATAATACAACGCAAAAGATTTTCGACTGATGTGTTGTTGAGCCTCTGGTAAATTAATCGGTGGAAATCCGTGCCATGAGTGGTTGTTGGTTTCAAAAATTACTGCACGGTTAAAGATCGGCTCAATACTCACCACTTCATCTGTTAAGGAACGCGGATCTTGGTGGAATTGTATTTGCCCTCCCCAATCCTTTTCCCACTTTTGGTTCAAATAAACGATCAAATTCAAGCGTCGGTGATGCTCTGTAATGGGGTGGTGAGTAAAATCAACGCGGGTCTAATTCCTGGCCATGAAGGTTATTATGGGTGCCGCCGCCAATGTAATGCGGATCATAGATCAAATCATCAAGCCCAGTGATGTCTTCAATCATATTTAAAAACGTTTTGCTTTTGACCAGCTGATCTAACTTTTTATAAGCCCCACCCAATTGCTGAACCGTTTGAACCACTGCTTTTTTCCCTAACTTTTGGTTCTCGTCAATCGCATCCTGCGCCTTAAACTCAGGGAATTGTTCCAACAAGGATTGGCAGTAGTTGCGGGTAAAAAAATCATCAATAACCACATACTTGAAAGGAGTAGCTGCCAAAAACGCTGCTTTAATTTCAGCTTGTCTGTGCAGAGTTGATTGGCTGAGTAACTGTGTTGACATGGCAATGTAGTGATTTTCAAATTATAATGATTATAGCATCGAGCCAAATTAATTAGTCAGCTGCTAAAATGATCTGTGCAATATTTTGCGCCCACAATTCATATACCTTTGGTCCAGGATGAAAACCATCTATGGCAGCCATCGCTTCAACTGGATAGTCTCGTAATGACAAAAATCTTACGCCTTCAATCGAATCAGATATTTCAATTAATTTAGCATTGAATGAATCTGCAGCATTACCTAAGTAGGCATTTAATGGCCAAGGCAGTGCTGGAAACTCTCTCACAGGTGGTAAACCCGACATGATGATTTGTGGCGGTGAAAATTTATCGAACACGGTTTTGATCAACTGCCGTTGCAACTGTTGCCATTGTTTTAACGTAACCTGAGCAGTCACATCATTGACCCCCAAGGCAGTGATAACCACATCGTATGAACTGGGCTGAATGGTTGATAATTCGGTCAACATTTGATCTGTGGTTCTGCCAGTCTTGGCCAGCATTTTATAGTGCACTTGACGATAGGGACTTAACTGCATCAGCAATTGGCTTAACAATGACTCTTCTGCTTTGTTGGCACCTACACCAGCAGCTGAAGAGTCACCTATTAGCAGTAAATTAATGCTTGGCCCGGAACCAACAATGCCTGATGTTTTCATTTCAGGTTCGGGCAAACTAGGCGTTTTGTTACGGACCCATAAGCCTTGTCCCAATAACAAGGGACCCAATAATATCTTTTGTAAATTCAAACTGTCTACAATGTACCAAAAATCTTGTCACCTGCATCACCGAGGCCGGGCAAGATATAACCTTGTTCATTTAAATGATCATCAATGGCTGCTACATAGATGTCTACTTCAGGATGAGTCTGCTTAATTTTGTCCAAGCCTTCAGGTGCTGCCACCAAAAATATACCTTTGATGTTGGTACATCCTGCTGCTTTTAACAAGTCCAATGTAGCCACAAAAGTGCCACCTGTGGCTAACATAGGATCTACCACAATCACCGTTTTGTGTTGAATATCACTTACTAATTTTTCATAGTAAGTTTCAGGCTCTAAGGTTTCTTCATTGCGCGCCATGCCAACCACTGAAACCCCGGCACCAGGTATCATTTGTAAGACACCATCCAACATGCCTAAACCTGCACGCAAAATCGGAACTACTGTGATGTTTTTACCGCTGACTTTTTCTACTACCGCAGTACCAGCCCAAGTTTCTATATTAACTTGTTCAGTCTCCAAACCCACGGTGGCTTCATAAGCCAGTAACACGCCAATCTCAGACACAATGGTCCTGAAATCTTTTACTTTGATGTCCTTTTGGCGCAACAAACCTATTTTATGTTTAACCAGGGGATGTTTGATTTCGTGTACCGGCATGTAAAGACCTGTCAATTTAAAAGCCATTAATTCTAACAGAATAATACTTTTCCAGCCGTATGGTCTATGGAATTTTTCTGTTCATTCGATCATTAAAGACCGTTAAACCTTTAATATTTACCGTTCACTCCTTTGCCACTAGACGACTCTAATTATTGACACATAGACTACTGATTATTAACCAATCACCCTTGAGAGTGATGATTCAGAAAATAACAGGTGGAATATGAAAAAAATTACATGGTTGATTCTATTGGTCTTTACCTCAAAAGTATTGGCACAACCCGCTTTCTTGGGCACTGAAGATGTGGCTGGAGGTTTTACTTCACCCATCAGTGTGACTCACGCTGGTGACGGCAGTAATCGTTTATTTGTCACCCAGCAAGGTGGGCAAATAAAGGTGGTGGAAAACGGCATTCATTTACCCACTGCATTTCTTGACATTAATACACTCATAACCAGTGGTGGTGAACAAGGGTTATTGGGCTTGGCTTTTCATCCCGATTATGCCAACAACGGGTTCTTTTATGTGAATTACACCGATCTCAATGGTGATACTGTGGTTGCCAGATACACTGTTTCAGTTGCTGACGATAACCTAGCCGACCCAAGTTCAAGCCACCAAATACTGACCTTTGATCAACCTTTTGGCGCTCACAATGGCGGCGACCTGAATTTCAACCCAATTGACGGTTATTTATACATCAGTTCAGGAGATGGCAGCGGTGACCCCATGGCTTCGCAAGACCCCAACAGTTTATTAGGAAAGATGCTGCGAATTGATGTTGATGGGGATGATTTTCCAGGTGATGATGAAAAAAACTATGCCATCCCTGCAGACAATCCTTATGTTGGCTTGTCAGGTGCTGATGAAGTTTGGGTCAGTGGTTTACGCAACCCTTGGCGGTTTTCATTTGACCGCTTGAATGGTGATATGTATATCGGCGATGTGGGTGAAGACACTTGGGAAGAATTTAATTATGTGCCCATAACCAGCTCGGGTGGAGAAAATTTTGGCTGGCCATGTTTTGAAGGCGCAGATGCCACAGGCGTGGGGGGTTGTGATGCAAAAGGTCCAAATGAACTTCCAATTGCTGCACTACAACATGACCAGCCAGGCAGTAATTACTGCACAGCTGTTGGAGGATACCGTTACCGAGGCAGTGAATATTTAGGGTTGTCAGGCTGGTATTTATTCACCGACTGGTGCGATGGGACATATTTTGCTGCCAGACCGCAAGGAATGGGATGGGAAGTCTATGACATGGGTACTTTGATTGGTGGTTTTGCTGTCACCAGTATGGGTGAAGATGAATCAGGTGAATTATATGCTGTGGCTTGGACTGGTTTAATAAAGATAACGGGTCCCACTGAACAAGATGATTTGATTTTCAGTCATGGCTTCGAATGATACTCAGCACCCAATGTTTGGCCGTTAGAGAAGCAAGTCGTTAACCCCTTGCTTCTCTGACATTTATTAAGCTTATAAGGTCACGCCATCATCTGCATTCAATGTTCGTTCAGCCAAATCTTCAGCCGTTTTTTCTTGCCAAACTGGCCAATATTTTTCCATTTTTTCAGCCACGTTTGCGCGGTGTTTTTCAAACCATTTAAAATCTTTTTCTGCAGGTTTATGATCTTTGGCTTTCTTCATCCATTTTTTAAAATCCTTGCTATCCGTGTTGAATTTAGTGGTGCCATCATTGCGAATGGGCCACAGTGAAAACCTGGCTTTCCAGGCACCCATTCTTGGTGTAATTATACTGTAATAGGTTTTACCAGCGTCTAACTCAGCTTCCATAAAATCTGCGGCTTCTGAAACCACCATAAAAGTGTGCTTCCCTGGAGTGGTTTTGTAAGTAATTTTTCTCTTATTAGACATGATACCGATGAATTTAATTTCACCATCAGTCACTTCATAAATGGTGGCTTTGATAAATTTACCTACCATCGAAGACCGCATAAACACAACTTCTGAAGATTGTGCATCTGTACCTTGCTCAGCCAGGCTGGGGGCTGTGATGAAGAAACTCAAACAAAGGCTCGTTAAAAATAAAAAATTTTTCATGCTGTAGTATTCCATTTTTTAAAACAAACACATGGTACTTGATAATTGATTAAGATTTCGTTTTTCAAACAAAATTGTAAAAAAAAATGACCATTTATAATTCTTAAACCAGACACAAACATTGACTAATTAAGCCACTCATCGCATACTTCATGTTTTGATTTTTTAGATCGACTGATGACAGTAAACCCCCAAATTCGCCACGATTGGACCATTGAAGAAGTTGAACAATTATTCGCCAAACCTTTTAACGACCTGTTATTTGAAGCCCAACAAATTCACCGTGAATATTTCAATCCGAATCACGTACAAATCAGCACTTTATTAAGCATCAAAACCGGTGCTTGTCCTGAAGATTGTAATTACTGTCCACAATCAGTTCGGTATGAAACTGAAGTTAAAGCCGAACCATTGATGGCAGTGGATACTGTGGTTGAACAAGCAGGATTGGCCAAGGAACAAGGCGCCACTCGATTTTGTATGGGCGCGGCTTGGCGCAGCCCCAAAGACCGTGATTTAGATCAAGTCATCGATATGGTCAAAGGTGTGAAAGCACTGGGCATGGAAACCTGTTTAACTTTAGGCATGCTGTCGCCAGACCAGTCTAAAAAGCTTTCAGATGCTGGCTTAGATTATTACAATCACAATCTAGATACATCAGAAGAATATTACAAAAAGATCATCACCACACGTAAATTTGAAATGCGTATGGACACCTTGAAAAACGTTCAAGACTCCGGCATCAATGTGTGTTCTGGTGGCATCGTAGGAATGGGCGAGTCACAACGCGATCGTGGCGGCATGCTGATGGCATTGGCTAACTTAGAACAACACCCTGGCAGTGTTCCAATCAACGCCTTGGTTCAGGTCAAAGGCACACCTTTACATGGGATAGACAAACTGGATGAATTGGATTTTGTCAGAACCATTGCCGTGGCACGCATCATGATGCCCAAATCTATGGTTCGTTTATCTGCCGGGCGCAATGAAATGAGTGAAGCGGTACAAGCCATGTGTTTCTTGGCTGGCGCCAATTCTATTTTCTACGGTGAAAAATTACTCACCACATCAAACCCTGAAGAGAACAAAGACATGGCCTTGTTTAAGAAATTGGGTATTGAGCCAATGCCCAAAAGTCATTGATGCCCATTTATAAAAACAAAATCATGCCATGCTTTGGCTTGACCATAGAATCCAGGCATGACGAAGCACAATTATCGATAACTCATATTTACTGGTAGTTCTTACAACCTGGATCCTGCGGTCAAGGCACAGGATGACATGGCGAATAAATGAATTGAAAACAATTTAAGATACCTGCATTCGATTCGCTCTATTCGTTCAACATGGCAACTTCTCGTATATAATGTTTTTCCATTGAATCAATGATTAGCTTTTTCAAGCCATGAACCTTGAACAACAACTAGAAAAACTCAAAGCTGATAATCTGCTTCGTGAACGCATGACCCGCACTTCAAAAGTGGGTCGTTATGTATCCATTGAAGGTCGACAGATGTTGAACTTTAACAGCAATGATTATTTGGGATTAGCCAATCACCCTGCAGTCATTTTGGCTGCGCATGATGCGGCCAGTAAGTTTGGTTTTGGTGCCACTGGTTCGCCATTGATGTCGGGCTATACTTCAATTCATCAAGAATTAGAATTCGCCATGGCTGATTTCTTGGGATACCCACGTGTGGTTCTTTTCTCTGCTGGGTATTTGGCAAATCTAGGCGTGGCTCAAGCCTTGCTTAAACGCAAAGATTGGTTCATTCAGGATCGACTGAATCATGCTTCTTTGATAGATGCCGCTCAAATCACAGGTGCCGAATTAAAACGTTACCCACACCTGAATAATCAAAAAGCAGAAGACCTACTCAAAGAGGATGTGCACCGTTTTAAGCTGTGGGCCACTGAGGGTGTGTTTAGCATGGATGGAGACAGCCATGATTTATTTTCAGCCGCATTGAGCGCTCACACTTATAACGCCACGTTATGGGTAGATGATTGTCATGGCGTTGGTGTACTTGGTGAACAAGGTCGTGGGGTATTGGACACCATGACTTTGAGTGACACTGAAATTCCTATTTTATCAGGTACTTTTGGTAAAGCTTTCGGCACCTCTGGTGCCTATGTTGCGGCTTCAGATGCATTGATTGAAACCATCATACAGAAAGCCAGAACCTATAAATACAACACCGCATTACCGGTACCTGTGGTCGCTGCCACTCTAAAAGCATTGGAAATCATCCGCACTGAACCTTGGCGTCGAGAAAAAATCCTTGAGCTCATACATCATTTCGAAAAAGGTTGTGAGCAATATGATTTGGCGGATCAAGCTAAATTCACAGCCTCGCCGATTCAACCCATTATGCTAAAAAGTGCTGAAGCGGCTCTTAAAAAATCAGCTTACCTGAAATCTTGTGGAATCATCACTACCGCCATTAGACCGCCTACCGTGCCTAAAAATCAGTGTCGATTACGCATCACATTAAACAGCGAGTTGGAACGCGAAGACATTGATTTACTGATTCAATGCCTGATTGGCAATTATTAATTATAGTTTAAATAAATCATGTAGCATGATCACTTAAAACCCGCACATTGATTCATAACAAATCCTCATCTTTTTACTACTTGGGTGATAAGTGCTCCATAAAATAATTACTTTGCATGGTATATAAATGTAACGAGGTACCTTCGCCTTCAACAATGCCATGGCGACGATTGGGGTATGACATAAAATCGAATTGACGATTGTGTTTAATCAACTCATTTTGTAAACGTTCCGCGCCTTGATAATGGACATTGTCATCGCCCGTTCCGTGCACCAACAATAATTTTCCAACCAAGTTCTTGGCATGTGTGATGGCTGAAGATTCTTGGTAATTATCAGCATACTCGGTAAGTAAACCAGAATAGCGTTCTTGATAAATAGAATCATACAGACGTTGATCAGGAACTGGAGCCCTTGAAACGCCAACATGATATAGTTCTGGATATCGGAACAACAAATTCAAGGTCATCGAGCCGCCACCAGAATGACCCCAGACACCAACTCGATCACAATCAATATAGTCCCACCTTTGACAAATGGCTTTGAGCGAATCAGCCTGATCTCTGGCACCAAGCGGTCCAATATTACCATACACTGATCGACGCCAATCACGACCTCTTGGCGCCTTAGTTCCTCGGTTATCTATGGTCGAAAATATGAACCCTTGTTGAGTCATCATCAAATGCCAAATGTTTCTGGTGTGATAAACATCACCTGCTGTTTGGCTGGCAGGTTCGCCATAGACATAATTAATAAGGGGGTATTTTTTATTGGGATCAAAATCTGGTGGACGCAACATGATGCCGTCTAGTCGAAGACCATCTCTGGCATCAACACGATAGAATTCAAGTTCACCTTTGGCCAGCTTGGCTATTTTTTCTACCAGTTCAGCGTTATCTTCTAACACATGATAAATCTTATGCTCGGGTAAAGAAATCAGTGTTGATACCGGTGGCTGTAAAAAGCCGGAAACGGTATGAATGGCCCATTTAGAATCTGCAGATATTTTGTAACTGTTGGTGCCAACAAATTCTGCCGGTGTCACCTGCTCCATTTGCCCGCTGCCATCAAGACGAGTTCGGTGCAAATAGCGCCGAGCAACATCGTCAGGAGATGCTATAAAATACAACCAACCCTTGCCTTCATCCACCGAAACTAATTGAGTGACATCAAATTCACCAGGCGTTAAATCAGTGACTGTTTGACCGTCACGCGAAACTCGATATATGTGTTTCCAACCATCACGCTCGCTTTGCCAAAGATATGATTGTGAATCCTTTAACCAATGAGGGTCTTCCACCAGCTCGATGAAGGTGTGTTCTTGCTCTATAAAGGTTTTACTTATTTCGCCAGTTGATGCATCGGCATAATATAAAGTGTTGGTGTCTTGTTTGCGATTCATTTGTTGAATCAAAACTTGTTCAGCGTTGTCCGCCCAATCCATACGAGGTACATACATGTCTTTGGGCACACCTGGCAACTTCACCCATAAGGTATCTGGGTTATTGATGGTGGTAATCCCAATGCGTGCGCCGGAGTTCTCCTCACCCACTTTTGGATAGGGTATGGCCGTAACTTCAGGGTAAAGTGTATCGGTGTTGTTAATGATAAAGAAGTCTTGTGCTGCATGAGTATCCAATTGCCAATAAGCGATTCGCTGGCTGTCAGGGCTCCAACGAAAACCATCTTGGATGCTGAATTCTTCTTCATAAGCCCAATCAAATAGACCATTAATGAGGGTATCGGAAGCATCGTTTGTTAAGGCAGTGATGGCTCGACTGGCCAGATCTTGAACATAGATATTATTCTGATAAACATAAGCAAATTTTGTCCCATCAGGTGAAAATTTGCCAAACATCATCTGACTGGGTTCATACGACGTATCACCTAATTTCCACAAGTCATCATTTGCTAAGTTCAAGAGCCAGTATTCACCCCGAGTTTTGTCACGCCACACATACTTGGCATTGGTATAGATCAGCACTAATTTTTGGTCTTTTGACCAATTGTAACTATCAATGGGCAATGCATTATTACTGCCTTTAGGAGTTAATTGCGCCAAAGAAATCAATACAGTTCGTTCCAATGTAGCCGGCTCGTATTGAACAATTTCTTCGTACAACTTGATGTCATCACCATATTGATCTTTTTCTAACAAGGCATCTTCAAAACCCTCGGCTGTTTCTAATGCTGTGAAGTTTGATCCTTCTTCACTCCAGCGAATGACACCTGGCCTTTGGGGGTTATATGCCCATTCAGAATATATGGCATCATTGGTCAGCATAACGTCACCTGTTTGTTTAGACATGGGTGCTTTCTCCTTGATTGAGGCGCATGCTGTCAGCAATGAGATGACAGCTGCCATGGTTAATATTTTTATTGAAGTTTTGGTTTTTAGCATAACAATTCTTATTAATGAGTAATAGGCATCAAATTGACACGTTGTGTAGCAAACCCAGTATAACAGCGTGTCTTAACGTTTAATCCTGTATATATGCCTTTAAGGTCAATTCAGCACAACGTTCCCAGGTAAAATCACGGCTATGAGCCAAGCCACTATTCTGGGCTTGAGTCAACCAATTTTCATTTTCAAGTGCACCCCTCATGCCCACCTCAATACTTTCAACATCAAGCGGATCACACAACATGGCGTGGCCACCAGCGACTTCTTGCATGGCAGAATTGTGGCTGGTAAGTACCGCAGTACCAGATGCCATAGACTCAATGATGGGTAGTCCAAATCCTTCATACAATGAGGGGAAGGTGGTGAGCCTGGCACCGGCATATAAGTGTTGTAATTGCAATTGATCAACATAACCTAAACTGATGATTTGACCTTTGCTGACTAGCGCTTTGATGTTTTGGTTCAGCGCTTGGTTCAACCAACCTTTTGATCCGACCAGCACCAAGGGGTTGGCCTTTCTTAAAATTTCTGGCAATTGACAATAAGCTTGTAGCAATCGACTCAGGTTCTTTCTGGGTTCGGTGGTAGCCACTGATAAAATGAATTGTTTATGTTTCAATTGCAAAGCGAGCAGCGTTTCATTGGTTTCGGATTCCGGATATGGTCTAAAACCACGGTCAACACCCAAGGGCGTGACATGAATCTTATTTGCTGGATAACCAAAATGATCAATGATTTCTTGTTTTATAAAGGCAGTGGGTGTGACCAAAGTGTCAGCTTGAGCCAAGGTATTAGGAATTTCTCGATCTAAAAACTGCAGTCGGTAATCAGGTTGTGTATCACGATAATGCACAAAAGACAAATCATGAAAAGTAGCCACGGATCGACCCGCAAAAGGCAACAAGACAAAGTTAGGACTGTGAAAAACATGATCAACTAAGTCCGCAGTTAACCGCGTAAAATGTTTGTTCCTGCGCTTAGCGTAGGTATTCAAGGCCAGGGCTTTGAATGGAATCCATTGTCGCAGCTGGCTGATCCATTGGTTGGCTTGGGCTGAATGGTTGATGTCATCGATCCAGCGATTTGAAGAAAAATACTTGATGCTTTCGACGTTGTTACCATGCTTCAAGTGTTGTCCAAGCTTTAATGTGTACTGTCCAATTCCAGTGATTGGATGAGTGATGGCATCTACGTTTAATATGACTTTCAAAAAATAAACCCTGGGTGTTAAAATGTTTCAACATTCAATTCTATCAAATTTATTCCATGCCTAATCCATTTCATTTAGCCATTCCAGTACGAAATATCAATGAAGCCAATGATTTTTACATCAATACCATGGGCTGTCTTCCAGGACGGTCATCAAAACAATGGATCGATTTGGATTTATATGGTCATCAACTGGTCTGTCATTTGGATGAGTCATTGGGTGATGAAGGCCAAGTGCGCCTTATCAACAATGATGTGGATGACCATGGTGTGCCTGTGCCTCACTTTGGCGTTGTGTTAGAGATGGATGATTGGCAGGCGTTGGCAGAGAAATTGAAAGTTGCTGGCGTTGATTTTATCCTAGAACCCTATATTCGATTTGAAGGTTTACCTGGAGAACAGGCCACTTTATTCTTTTTAGACCCTTCTGGGAATGCTTTGGAATTTAAGGCATTTAAGGATTTGGAACAACTTTTTGCGATTGATTGATCACCAGTTCTAAGCTGATCGCTTGTAAGCGTTTGATTTCATCTTTCAAATCCGCTTTGATTAAAGGGTGCTCTATCAACCACTCGGCATTGATTTGTAATGCCAAAACCTGACCCTTCCATTTTATGGATTCAATCGGTACTGGTTCAAAATGACGATTTCGTGCAAACACCACAGACAACCGCATGATGACCAGTAAGGGAATCACCACATCATATTGGCGTTGAGACAATGCAGCCAAAACTGATTTACTGATCTTGCGTCGATGCAGACGAACCAATGTTGCCATCACCAATTTTTGTTGATTAGAAAAACCTGGCATGTCCGCATTTTGAATCACATAAGCTCCAATTTTGTGGTACTGACTGTGGGCAATAGATAGGCCAATTTCATGTAATTTAATGGCCCCATTTAACAGTGCAAGAATACGCTTCCTGATTTTAATATTTAACTTGGCATACAAATCTTCACTGTGCCTTTGAACACTTTCAGCGTGTACCCTATCAACTGTAAATTGATCACATAATTTTTTGATGCTGCGCTTGGTCACTGAAATGTGCTTGGGCCCATCCAACATTTCATAAATTAACCCTTCTCTTAATGCGCCACCTGATACATCCATTTGTTCAATTGCCAATGCTTTCATCAATGCATAAACAATGGCCAAACCACCGATAAAGACTGGACGACGTTCTTCACTGAGGCCATCCAATGAGATTAAGTCATCAATGTGGCCAATTTCTAAACACCTTTGTTTTAATTTTTCAACACCTTCTAGCGTGATTCCTGATCCTGACCATTGATTCACTTCAAGAATACCAGCCGTTGCACGCATGGTGCCAGATGCGCCAACTGAGTGTTTCCATCCTTGGCTTTTGAAAGACTGAATAAATGGGTTGAGCTCTTGTAGTGCGTGAATTACGGCTTTATTCCAGTTGGCTTGATTGATGACGCCTGCTTTGAAATATTTTTTGGTGTAACTGACACAACCCATATACAAACTTTCACGTTTTTCAGGCTTCATGCCATCACCAATAATCAACTCTGTACTGCCTCCGCCAATGTCCATGACTAATTTCCTGGCAGGGTTATCACTGGTGGATTGAGCCACACCCAAATACAGCATTCTGGCTTCTTCACGGCCAGATATAATTTCTACTTCATGACCTAAAATTTGTTCGGCTTGTTCTAAAAACTGTCTTGAGTTTTTAGCCACTCGAAGTGTATTTGTCCCAACAATTCGAACATGACTGTCTGGGATGTTCTGAATCCGTTCTGACATGGACTGAAGCGATTCATAGGCTTTGGCTAGATACTCAGGTGTGATGTTTTTGTTTTCATCTAACCCTGCAGCCAATCGCACCATGTGTTTCACTGAGTCTAAAGGGTATATTTGTCCGGTCTTAAATGTTGCCACCAAAAGATGAAAAGAATTTGAGCCTAAATCTATGGCTGCATAATTATGACGTTGTGAAATTGGCATTGGATTATTTTACCCAATGCCAACAGTTTTGTGTGCAGATATTATCGTTTCATAGAAGTGAAAAACTCTTCATTGGTTTTGGTGTCTTTCAATTTATCTAACAAGAATTCAATGGCTGCTAAATCATCCATTGGATTCAAAATTTTACGTAGAATATGCGCTTTTTGTAAGAAGTCTGGGTCA
>JBPOFV010000008.1:0-18495 GCA_051252335.1 Marinicella sp.
GTTGTATGCTGTCAGTAAAAAACGCCCGATCTGCCACAAAGAATCGGGCCGTTGAGTTGACCAACAACAACACATCTCGAGCTTGGGCTTCAGCCAAACTCATGACCGACAAGGGATCATCTTCAAAATCAATGAAGGCCACTTGCATGTTTTGTTCATTCGCCAACAGCATATTGCGAATAAAGCCTTGGCTGAGGTACAAGTCTTGTTGATGTAATTCTTTGATGGCATTTAAACAAGCTTTCAATAATTGTTGTCGCCTGTTTTGTGATGTCTGAGGATTTTTCATGGATTTAACAATCGACTGACCTACGTCTTTTATCAACAACCAACTGTTGTCATAAACCACCAATTCAGGAACCAGAACACCAGCCTTTGCCAAGGTTTTAATGCGATTGACTTCAATACTTATGGCTTCATTTCCACCGGGTTGTGGCACCGCTTTCAATAAAGGTAAGCGTAATACCCAACTGAACAGATTCAGTGCGTGGTAACGAAACACGCCTCTGGCTGGTGCAGCTTTTTTTAACCAAAACAGCCCATCATCTGTTTTAATTTTTTCAATTCTTGCATCAGAATCCATGGCAGATCGCCATTGGCAGACAGCGATCCCTTGTGATTCAAGTTGTGTTTTTAATTGATCAGTTAACATGGCTTGTATTGTACTTACATTAACCCCATTAATTCAAAACAAAGCATTATAATAACCTGACAACAACCTGACATGTCGGTATGCTGACATGTTGTTATTGTCCTGTTGTGGTGAAAATGGCAGTACTTTAAAAACATCGGATTGCAAATGATTTTAAGAAAACTCAGATTACAACGTGGTTGGTCACAAGAGCAAGTGGCAGAATTAACTGACCTCAGTGTCAGAACCATACAGCGCATTGAACGCGGTGGTCAACCAAGTTTAGAATCTGCCAAAGCATTGGCTGCTGTTTTTGAAGTTGAGTTAATTACTTTTCAACACACAACAGGAGAAAATAACATGCAAGATCAAACTGTCATTACAGAGAACAAACCTGGTCAAACAATAACCAAAGAAGAAAAAGATGCCATTAACTATGTCAAAGGGGTCAAAGAGTTTTATGGCCACTTATTTATGTTTGTGGTTTTTATGGTGGCTTTTTTAGTCACCGGTAAATTCAGTCATTCACAAATGCTATGGGTTACATTGGGTTGGGGCGCTGGTCTGATTATTCACGGCTTGGTGGCTTTCGAAATATTTGGTTCATTTGGCACCAATTGGGAAAAGAAACAAGTTGAAAAAAAACTGGGCCGCAAATTATAAAAAATGAAACCATTTGGCACCTATCATCCTGATAAAAGTACATCAAAAAAGATTGCATGGTGCCAAAAACTACCTGCTAACTGGATTGGGAAACAAATTGCGCAAGTGCTGCGAAAACAAGTTCTGAAACAAGCCCAGTTACCCTTGGACTTGGTGTTTGACCAAGTCCGTTTGCGTTGTTACCTTAAGGACAATGTGTCAGAACGTGGTTATGTATTCATGCCCTGGCGGTGGGATGCCACTGAACGCCTAATCATGCAAGAGGCACTGCCAGCAGAGGGCGTGTTTATCGATATCGGAGCCAACGTTGGGATTTATTCCGCCATAGCTGCCACTCAAATGAATCGCTTGGGAACCATTGTCTCAATAGAACCCAACCCTCCAGTATTTAAAAGACTTGAGTTTAATTTACAAGCCACCCGGAGTGAGCTGAGTGAAAAGCCCAGAATCGAAATCATTCAACAAGGGATCAGTGACCAGACAGGTGAATTAGAATTATTTTTAGATGCTGATAATTTAGGAGCCAGTTCATTAATCGAATCAAGTCACAAACAACAATCCATTAACATCCCCTGTTCAACTTTATTAGATGTCATTGATGCACAAAAATTATCCAGAGTTGATGTGATCAAATGTGACATCGAAGGGGCAGAAGACCGCGCTTTAATACCATTTTTAATGGATGCACCCAATCATTTACTACCACATTGTTTTATTTTCGAAAATAACCAGGAACAATGGGAAGGAGCGCTTTTAGAGGTGTTGAAGGAACGTAATTACATACAAACACATCAGACACGATTGAACTTCATCTACCAACTCAGACAGCCCATTCATTTCGCTGCAAAAAAGAAAATATTCAAAGGCGCTATGCCTGTTATTTCATGACTGACTGACTTGTGAGTGAACTATAAAAATATCACTTAATTTTTAAGGGCAAACCTTTGTCGTCACTTGGTTTTCTGGCACGTAAATACACCAACTCATAGGTTGCTGGATACAAGCCATCCTCAGTTCGAAATTCTGCAAAATTCTTCTCAAGTTGTTTGATTACTTTTGGAGAAGTTAAACCTTTGGGTCGGTTGTTATCGACATTATGGGCACCAATATTTTTTAAATCACGCATCATATCAATCACATTGGCATATGTCATGGTGATGAATTCTGAATCTGCAATCACATCTTCAAAACCCAGTTGCATGGTTAAATCTGCTATTTTGGCCGCAGGTACAAAATCATTCACATGAGGTTGGTCATCTATTTTTTGCCATGCAAATTTTAATTCATGCAAAGTGTGTTCACCCATGGTGGTTAAATGCAGATGACCTCCCGGTTTCAGGGCACGTTTTATTTCTTGCAATACCGTCGATTCATCACACCACTGAATCATTAAATTCGAAAATACCAGGTCACAACTTTGTGCATGTACATCGATGGCGTGCGCATCAGTCTGACGGGCTGTCACCTGTGCATGTTCAGGCACCAAATCAACCATCGACTGCGCAAAATCTGCCGCAATAATTTGACTTTGTGGATATAAGGATAACAGCTCAGGTACAGCCCATCCTGTGCCACAACCCAAGTCTAAAATTTGTTGCGGTGCTGTTTTTAAATCATCAGTTAGCCGTTCAAGTAAACGAGTTAATGATTCACGCTGTAGCACAGCATGCAGCTCATATTGTTTGGCCGCAGCATCAAAAGCTGCTTGAATTAAATGATGCTCTAAACTCATATTGAATGTTGGTTTAATATTTGATTTTTAATTAATGAAGTCAGTTCTTCAGCTTGGCGAATGAATGGTGCATGCCCAGAACCCCGTAGCACCTGATACGAACCACCACACAACATGGCAGCTTGCTCCATGGCTGCAGGCATCACCAATCGATCTCTGCGACCACTGATCCATAATGAGGGCATTTCCAGCGTTTTCAATTCAGAACTTAAATCAACTTCCTGTAACAGCGATAATCCAGCGATTAAGGCTTGATGACTGGGCAGGGTTCGCTCAAACACTTTCTGTTTTAATATCCGCAATTGTGACCGTTCATCCTTTACCCCCATCACTTCAAGGGCCAAAAAAGTCTGAATGGTTTGTTTGATGTCTAATTGCAAGTTCCTGGCAAATTGTTCAAGTACTTTAACATCTGTACCATGAGGCCAATGCGAGCGACGAATAAAACATGGCGTGGCACACAACATGATCAGGGCATCAACTTGTTTTGGGTTTTTCAGGGCCAAATTCAAAGCCAACATGCCACCCATAGACCAGCCTAACCAAACACCTTGTGGAATAGAACTTGCATCAGCTGCCAACGCTTCCAAATTTAAAGACAAGATTTCTTCGTGGTTTAACCCATGTCCAGGCAGATCAATCAAATTTACAGTGAAATTTTGCGCCAAACTGCTAGACCAATCATCAAATAAATGGGCATTCATGCCCCAACCATGCAAAACATTTAATACAGGGCCCTGGCCTTTGGTACTTACGATTTTCACTACTAATGGGGGAGCAATTAGGAAAGCGGTCATTATACTGAATCAAGATTAAATTCGCAGTGCGTATCACCTTATTTCGACCATCAATTCAGTCCAGGTTGTCAATACAACAATGAATTGGAAAAAATGTGGCGTGATTTCAAACCGCTTGACGCATAAAGATGTATATATAAAACTGTAGAGAATACCCATGAAGAACCTATTGACCCTATTGGTCTTATTAACTTATCAACTTAATCAAGCAGCCCACGCGACAGATAATTTTATCAATAACTTTTTTGGCGGCCCCAATTTAGCCATTGGTTTTTTCAATGGTAACTTAGATGGTTTTGTGGCCACCAAAGCAGGCTCAGTACCCATTGAATACAGAAATGAAGCCGGCGAGTTAGAGTGTCATATATTATTAAGAAAAACAGGCCAGGAGTGGAATTCATCAGGTGACATAGGTTCCATCAATGGTGGCACTTCATGTCCTTTGGTATTAGGTGGTACTAACCCAATTCGAGCGGTTGAAGCTTTTGGTACAGACATCTGTATTGGCGGCGATTTTGTTGATTTAGGCGGTATCAGTGGTTTAAGTTATTTTGCTTGTTATTCAAACTCGTTGGGCTGGTACCAACCCAACGGCATTGGTAATGGCCCTAACAACTCAGTGTATTCAATTGATTCCAATGGTTTGTCTTTGTTTTTAGGTGGGGCATTTAACACCGTGAACAATGGCACCCTCAGTGCCAAACATGTCGTCAAAACCGATGGTTTGTTTTGGGAACCTCTATATACAGATGACCAACAAACAGACAATGGGGTCGGCTCAACCGTGCAAACCGTTTACTCTACCACCAGTTTTTTAGTGGTTCAATCCGGCACATCCACGTTAACCTGGAATCCCAGCGTTCCTGAATGGAAGAACAGAGGCGGGCATAACGGTAGTGCAGCAGGACGACCCGATGTTGTTATTTTCGGATCGACTTTAACCGTTTCAACTCCTGGAGCGTCCAATGTTTCTGGCGATCCGGGTGGCAGTGTTTCAGAATTTAACATTGGCGCTGAAGAATGGTCTGAATTTGGTATGTCCGAAGGGGTTAATACTGGTTTTGCGCAACTGGCCTATGGCTTGGGTCCGTTGTACAGTACTGGAGATTTCACCGCGTTTGACCCCAATGCGCGAGGTTTGGCCTGGTTTAACAGTGTCACCTGGGCTGCCGCTCCTATGTATGAATTGCTAGGTGATTTAAACTTATCCCAAGTCTTTGATATGCAACAAGGTGGCAATGAATTTTGCTTACAGATACAAGGGCTACCAGGAGATTCACAGATTCATTGGAACAGCCTGGCTTGTTATAATTTAACAACATGGACTGGTGACAACCAAGCACCTAACTCGAATATCATCCAAACAATGGCTGAATATGAGAACAGAATTATTCACGGTGGCGACTTTATTGCAGCAGGTGATCAGTTTTCTTCGTATGTAGCTAAATTAAGTGTGAACAACAAGTGGAAAGCGATCAGTCAATTGGATTGGACCGGGCCAGGCGCGGGCAGTGTCAGCAATCTGCAAGTTTATGCTGGTGATTTATATGCCACTGGAACATTCAACATGGCTAATGGGTCCGCTGTTGAAGGCGTTGCCAAGTATGATGGTACCAATTGGAGCCCAGTCATTGCTGGCTTAAATGCTTTCAATGGATTGATGACTGTTTGGAACAATAAGCTCATTATCACTGGTAGTTACAATGGCAGCACCAACCCAATTTTATCCTGGGATGGCAATGTCGTTGAAGAAGTAGGTAGTTTTACTGCTGGAGGTATACTGACGGATTTAGTAGATTATCAAGGTGATTTGGTGGTCAGTAACTTAGCATCAGGTACGGCACGATTACATGCCTACGATGGTGCATCATGGCAAAACTTTGGCGGCACAGCCCAAGGTGTGTTTAATACGTTAGAAGTCGATGGTGACAAGTTATATGTTGGTGGTGATTTCACTGGTGCCTGTAATACCGTCGATTTTGTGGCGGCAGAAAATATTTATGTTTGGGATGGTTTTGGTTGTGATGACATGGGCGGAGGTGTCACCAATACCGGTCCACTCATTGGTGTAGATGACATGGTTATTTATGGCAATGGGGTGATTGCAACCGGTAGGTTTACTCAAGCGGGTGGAACGCCAGCAAACAGCATTGCCATTTGGAATGGAAACAATTGGATACCTATGGGTTTAGGCTTGGTAGATGGTGAAGATGAAGGCCAAGGAAACGCTTTATGGATTAAGGACAACACCCTGTATGTGGCTGGCTATTTTGAACAAGCTGGCCGTGTACTTTCTCATAATTTTGCAGCGGCTGATTTAGATGCCGTCTTCAGCAATGGATTTGAATGAAACCAATGATTATCGCATTTGCGTGATTAACCAAGCACGAGCAGCCGTCCAATGACGATTGACAGTACGAGGTGAAAGCGCCAATGCCATGGCAGTCTGCTCAACGTTCAAACCAGAAAAATATCGTAATTTCACCACATCTGACATCATCGAATCTTTTTGTTCTAATTCAGTCAATGCACGGTCCAAAGCCAAAATTTCTCCATCCATAGAATCTTCCAAAGACAGGTTTATGTTGTGAGTGTGGTAAGCGTTGGCTCCTCTTTTTAGACTGGCCTTCGCGCGTGCCGATTCGATCAATATTCGGCGCATGGATTCTGCCACTGCCGAAAAAAAATGCCGCTTAGAATCCCAGTTCAAATCAGGTTGATTGACCAAACGCAAATATGCTTCATGAACCAATGCGGTCGCACTTAAGGTGTGATCAGGACGTTCTGAATTCATTTTGTTTTGTGCCATTTTACGCAACTCAACATAAATCAAATCAAGCAATTGATTTTGGCGCTCTTGATCACTCATGTCACCCCTGTTCAATAAAGCCGTCACTTGTGATTGTGTTTGATTCAACTTATCCATGTCATTATTGTAACCCAGCAAGGGGGTATTTTTATGCGATAATCTAGACAATGACAGAGAATGAGAACAACGACACAAATTCAGAAGAAGCGCATTGGACCTTGTTGTGGGACAGTTTCGAACGAATAATTGAAGCTGATAAGGCCCAGCAAGACGACTTAATTGCAGAAGTCAAAGCACAACATCCTGCTCTGTTTCCTGAGCTCGCTAAGTTGATTGAATCACATTCAACTGAAGTCAGTGTATTAGACCGCCAACTCCTGGAAGAGGAGTATCAGGTTGATTTCAAATTGCCAACTAGCATAGCTGGATTTAACATTTTACAATCTTTGGGATCAGGTGGTCTTGGAGATGTATACAAAGCCAGCAAACAAGAAGATGGTTTTGAACGAACCGTGGCCATAAAATTCGCCCCTGCAGGCAAATATTCTCCACTGGTACTCGATAGTTTTAACAATGAGTTAAAAATCTTACTCAGCCTCAATCATCCCAATATTGAACGGTTGTTTGAAGGGGGTGTATCTGAAGACAACATTCCTTACTTGGTGGTTGAATATATCGATGGTGACCATATTGACGATCATTGCGACAAACATAAGCTAAGCATTAAGCAGCGAATTGATTTGTTCATGCAAGTCTGTCAAGCCGTGGCAACCATGCACCAATCACTGATAATTCATCGAGATATTAAAGCCAGCAACATCATGGTAGATCAAGCTGGAGTGACTAAATTGCTCGATTTTGGTTTGGCAAAATTAACCGATAACAACCAACAGTCAGAGTCTAGTGAACCTACCGTATCTGGCTTTATGATGACGTTGGCATATGCCAGCCCAGAACAAATTAGAGGTTTAAATATCACAACGACCAGTGATGTTTATTCTTTAGGTATGCTGTTGTATTATTTATTAGCAGGCCAATTACCCTATACCATCAACAGCAATGATTTAGCTGATGCCAGCGCTCAAATTACCGGTAAAATTCCACCACTTGCCAGCCAAAACATAAACCCAGAGTCACGCATCAATCACATAGAACCGCATTTAAGTCACAAACTCAAAGGCGAATTAGATGCCATTCTGGCCAAAGCCATCAGTAAAGAACCAGATAACAGATATGCCACTGCTCAGCATCTGGCTGATGATCTCAATCGACATCTGAACAACGTGCCTATTTTGGCAAAAACTGATACCGTCATGTATCGGATGCAAAAGTTCATCCAAAGGCACACCCTTGGCGTAGCGACAACGACCCTTGTGATCCTGTCGTTAGCCATTCTCTCAGTGATGCTATTCAATCGCAGCAATGAATTGCAAAAATCATTGCTCGCGACCCAACAAGAAAAACAACGGGTGACTCAAGTTACCACCTTTTTAATTGATATTTTTAAACTGTCAGACCCATTAAAAAATCAATCCAACATTGTGAATGTCAAAGACCTATTAGACTATTCAAGTGCACAACTTGAAAATCAGTTTGAGCAACAACCAAGCACCAAAGCTAAACTTTACGAAACCTTAGGTACGGTCTATCTAAACATGAGTGACATCCAAGCTGCTGAGCGCTTACTGATGCAAGCCAAGGAGATGGGTATTGAACAAGCTCCCATAGATGAGTTACAAGCGATCTTGGTTAATGCTGAACTGAGCCAGAAAAAAGGTCAATTAAACGAAGCGTTGTCATTGTTGAAATCATTTGAAGAAAAACATCCAGACATCACATTGCCGGCTGTCATGCAATTAAAAGTTGCTTTGAGTAAAGGACAGTTATTGTATCAACTGGGTGATTTGGATGATGCCAACCAATTATTAACCGCAGCCAGTCTCACTTTATTAGACCAAGAAGCTGAGAACAATCAATTCAAAGGAGAACAACTCAAAGCCGATATCAATCAACTGCTGGGAAATGTGTTGTGGAAACAAGGACGATTAGACCAGGTGGGCAATTATTATCAACGCAGCTACCAAAGCAATGTATCACGCCTAGGCAAGGATCATCACTTGTCGCTAAAAAGCTTATCAGCTTTGGGTGTTTTGGCCTACTCACAGAGTAACTATGAACAGGCTCGAACAAGGTTTGAGCAGGTGGTTAAAAGTCGCAGTGAACAGTTAGGTCCCACCCATTTTCTAACTGCTGATGCCCATAACAGATTAGGTGCTACTCATTATGAATTGGGTGATTTAGCTGCAGCTGAATCCAATTATAATCAAGCTTTGACTGGTTTTGATGTCAGCGGCTTAGGTGCTTCAATTAAATATACCCGGGTTTTAAATAATCTGGGTTTAATCAAACGCCAACAAAAGCAATACCAAGCGGCCCAATTGCTGTTTGAACAAGCTTTAAAGATTCAAACCGAACTTCTGGGGCCACAACACCCCGACCTGGCAGCCATGTTAAACAATTTAGGCTTAGCAGCTTATGACCAATCTAATTTCAAAGAAGCCAATGATTGGTTTACCCAAGCCTATCAAGTCCAATTTGCTGCCAATGGTTTGAACAACGTTAAAATTGCCTTCTCTATGACCAATATTGGGCGCATGCAATTGCATTTAAACCAACCAGAAAAAGCCCTTGATTGGATAGAAAAAGCACTGGCTCTCAGGGCACAACATTTAGGCACTGAAGACTTGTTATATGCGGCCTCATTAATGGCTCATGCAGAATGGGGACTTGCGACTAAAAACATCGAAGACGGACTTAAAAGCAGCGAAAAAGCACTTATAATACGCGAAAACCACTTAAAAGATGACGATTGGAGATTGGCTGACAGTAGATTAATAACTCACACCTTAAAGCAAAAATATACCATCCCATCTGATCAAGCTTGGTGTGATGTGGCGCTCATTGAAAAACAGTTCGGTACCCATCACCCACGAACAAAAGCTGCTCATCAACGCATGCATGGACAACTGCCGATGAAATGCAAAACCACCCTTTAATGAGTCGCCGCAAAAGCTTCAACCTCACGCCAAACTCGCAGCAAGTTTCCAGAAAGTATTTTGCCAATATCTGCTTCAGAATAACCACGGTTTAGTAAGCCCTCAATTAAGTTTGGGTAGGATGAAACATCTTTTAAACCAATCGGTAATGAATCCCCAACTCCATCATAATCCGAACCTATGCCCACATGATCAATACCCGCAATTTTAACCACGTGGTCGAAATGGTCTAGGACTGCGTCTAAATCAGCAAATTCAAATGGGTTTTGCAGCAAGTAATGTTTTCTGAATTCTTTGGCCTCTTCACTGTCTGCTTCAAACCCATTGGCCTCAAGATATTCAGCCAAAGCAGCTTTTGCCTTGGTGTAACTTTCTATCGATACTTGAGAGACAAATGTTGAACCAAAATTTATGAAAATCACGCCGCCTTTAGCAGCCATTTTTTGGATCATCTCATCGCTCATATTGCGTTCGAATCCTGGGGTAAAATGCCGCGCTGAAGAATGTGAAGCAATAACCGGAACTTGACTGATTTCCATCACATCGTTAAAAGCCAGATCAGATATATGTGATACATCTACCATCACACCCACATCATTCATTTCTGCTATCAGTTCTTTCCCAAATTCAGTTAACCCTTGAGCAGGACGCGCTTCATCATAAGATGAATCTGAAATGTGATTACTTAATGAATGAGACAAAGTAATGTAGCGAATACCACGATCATAAAAATGTTTGAGTTTATTTAAATCTCCAGCAATTGGCGAACCATTTTCCATACCCATCGGCAAGGAAATTAAACCTTGGGTAAAATTTGCTTCGAGTTGATCTGGAGAATTTGCCAGCGCAAACTTATCCGGTGATTGTTTAACTATCTCTTCAATTGAGTCGATCAGTTTATTCGCCACAGCTGTACTGTCACCACCGGCGGCTTCTATGGCTGCAGGAATATATATCGACATAAATGGTGCATCTAATCCACCCGCTTTGGCTCTGGGGTAATCAAAGTCACCTCCTTCTGTTGCTGAAGAAATATCCGCATACTGCTCTTCTAGTCGGTATGGAACATCGACATGTAAATCTGCAATGATGTATTTTTTACTGATCTGTTCAGCCAAGGTTTTATGATTTGTCAGTGTGGGTTTTTCATGGCTTTGACAGCCTTGTAAAACAAGACATATGAGTACCGTATACTTGATTAATTTTTTCATTTAGAACTCTTTTGAATAAGGTTAATTTGTGTGGATTATCGAAATTGTTGTTTTATGTTGTCGATGAATTCCTTGGCTTCTTTCAAGCTCGCACCATGCAACTGGCGGTAAATTTTAATGGCCTGCATGGTTTTGCCAGCTTTCACAGCATCTAAAACATCTTCGTGAACATGATCAAATTCCCTGCCATATTTTGGTGGCGGGCTTAACATGGCCTTTTCTTCTTGGGTGATGTATTCATTGCGAAAATCATTGGACCGCTTACTGCTGCGACCAAACACGAAACCAATTATCAATGCCATGATGACTGTTGCTATTGTTTGGAATTCACTCATAAAACATTCTCATTGACCAGTCTTTTAGTTTACTCTAATTTAAGCTCAAGTACAGATTAATATCTCAGTGACAAACAGCTTAAGCCACCATCCAATTTTTCAAATTCTGAAACATTCACAGTCAACACCTTAAAGCCTGCTGATTTAAGCTGAGCAAGTGTTTGTGGGAATCCAGCCGGTAGTATGACTGTCCCATTAATCCAAATGCAATTAGCTGCATAACTTTCTGTGGCCGCTATTTCAATCTTGTCAAATGAACTGAATTCAGGCTTATGAACAAACTCGCCACTGACTAACAAATGATTCTGTTCTAAATAACTCACACCAGTCTTCAAGTGCAACACTTCAGCCATTTCAATCATGGACCCAGTGAGTTCATGTAACTTGAGAAACTCGATTAACTGTTCAGCACCCGCTTGATTGGTACGTGCTGATAAGCCAATGTAAAAATGTGAACCTACCATCATGACATCACCGCCATCTAAGGTCCCAGGAGAATTGATCTCATGTATGTGCTGAAATTTTTCGGACAAGGCCTGTTTAATGGTTGTGGTTTCGCCATTTCTGGATGCGGCACCTGGATTGGTGATGATGGCGCAATGCGGGGTTATGATCGCTGGGTCCTCAATGAAACACGAATCTGGATAAGCCGCATCAGCAGGCAATTCAGTCACCAGTAGGCCACATGCTCCAAGCGCATTGATGTAGTTCTTATGCTGGTTAAGTGCCAGCTCATAATTAGGTTCGCCTAGTCCTGCATGGGTGATCCCTTTGATTATGGTTGGTGCAGGTGTTTTTACTATGGCATGAGTAAACATATGTATTCACAAGATTGAAAAGCGATTATTGTTATCTGCACAGATGGAAATTACAAGTGACAAATAAACCAAGAAGTCTTCCTTGCATAGCATTTATAGGCTGCATGAGATAAAATTTTACCTACCTTCTCAGCCTGGCCATATGAACCCAACTCGATACGTTTATTTAGATTCACTCAGAGGCTTGGCTGCCATGTCTGTGGTGTTTGTCCATTTTATGGCGTCATTCTTGCCATTTGTCATATTTGGTGACCAGCCTCAATCTGCATCTCATATTCCTGTGCTTGAGCAATTGTTTTTTTACCCGCCTATGGGAATATTGATTGCTGGCCAGCTGGCTGTATCATTGTTCTTCATCCTCAGCGGATATGTTTTGAGTTATCGCTTTTTGGGCCAAACTGTTGGTTTATCTGACATATTAGCCATGTCTGCCAAAAGACCAATTCGACTTGGTGGCTTGGTTTGGTTTTCTATGTCGCTATTCGCTATTTTTTGGTATTTTGGCTGGTTTCATAACCTGGAAGCTGCTGACATTACTGGCTCACATTTATGGCTCAGTAAATGGTGGCATGGTGAACTTGATGTGCGTTTGTTTTTTCAAGACTTGTTTACCCGCTCATTCAGCCAAGGTACGGTTTATAACAACCCATTGTGGACCATTGGGTTTGAGCTATATGGTTCCTTATTGGTCTTTGCATTTTTGTTGTTGTTCAGTGGATTCAAATACCGACTGATGATCTTGATTGCCATGGTCGTCCTGTTTTATCACAGTATGTTGGTGGGGTTTTGGTTGGGCGTGATGTTGGCAGATGTGAATAAACACCACCTCAACCAATGGTCTGCATCCTACAAAAAATGGCTGTTATTGGCCTTAGGCATACCCTTTATATTCCTGTCATCATACCCTTATTATTTGCCTCCTGAATTAACCCAACAAACCATTTATGCTGTCTTGCCAAAAGGCTTTAACTTTGGCTTGGGCTATCCCATGTTAGCCGCATTGTTGTTGTTTATATTGGTCATTATCAGCCAACAGATTCAACGCTTGCTGATGTTACCTTTGTTTCAATATTTGGGCAAAATTTCATATGCGCTTTATGTCATCCATGCTTTTGTAATCGGTACATTTTCATCATGGCTGTTCGTTCAACTGTATCCAAGTATAGGTTATGGATGGACCTTGCTCACTGTGTTCACATCTGGAGTTTTAGCCAGCGTGTTATTGGCACACATGGTGACCATTTGGGTTGATGGACCTGCCATCAAACTGGCTCGCTGGATTGGTCTTCAAGTAAAAGAACTGGCTCAGTCAAATTTCATTCACCCTACATTGAATTGGATTGAAAAACACATTTTACGCCACCCTCAAACCTTACAATCTAAATCAAAATTAAAATGACAAAGCATAAAAACCATGAATAACCACCTTGAAATAAAGTACCTTGAATTACCGGCCTTGGAACAGACTATTGTGCCTTCAGTGATATGGAGGAGTGAACCACATGACTTTTAAACGTACACCCTTAATTGGTCAATATGTGAAGTTAGAACCCATACAAGAACAACACATCAGTGGACTTCAGGAAGCTGTTAAGGATGGCAACTTGTGGGAATTGATGGTCACCAGTGTTCCCCACCCAGATGCCATGCAACAATTTTATGCAAATGCTGTGGTTGACCAAGAGTCTCATGCTGCCAGTGTGTTTACCACCATAGACCAACAAACCAACCAAGTGGTTGGCTCCACCCGTTTTATGCACACTGAATGGCGTCATGCACGCACTGAAATTGGCTTTACTTTTATTGCCAAAAGCCGACAGCGAACTGCCATTAACACAGAAGCAAAATTACTGATGCTGACTCATGCATTTGAAGCTTTGAACTTTAATCGTGTGGCATTCATAACAGATTATTTAAATCAGCCTTCAAGGAATGCCATTGCAAGACTAGGCGCCAGACAAGAAGGTATTTTACGCAGCCACATGATCATGGCTGATGGGCGAGTAAGAGATTCGGTCACATTCAGTGTCCTTAAACATGAATGGCCGGGTATCAAACAATTTTTGAGCGACAAATTAAACCGATGATTACTTTCAGACAAGCGCAACAATCAGATCTCGAAACATTAGTCAAAATGCTGGCAAACGACCCTTTGGGCGCACAACGAGAACATGCCCAATCACCGTTGAAACAAGCCTATTTCAATGCGTTTAAATCAATTGATACTGACCCCAATAATGAATTGGTCGTAGCGATAAAATCTGACCAAATCATTGCCATGTTGCAATTAACTTTTATTCCTTATTTAACCTATCAAGGGTCCTGGCGATGTTTAATCGAAGGCGTTCGTGTCCATCAAGACTTTCGGGGCCAGGGAGTTGGAAAACAAGTGTTTCAATGGGCCATCAACAGAGCCCAAGAAAAGCATTGTCACTTACTCCAACTGACTTCTGACAAACAAAGACCCGATGCCATCAGATTCTATGAATCATTGGGCTTTAGAGCCAGTCATGAAGGGTTTAAGTTGAATCTGGTTTAGTTTTTGCTGCATGCATTAACTGCATGGCTTGCAATAAATCACCCTGAGTGGTTGGATCTAAATGATCTATAACGCCCTGCATGTCTTCAGGCGATCTGTTTTGATTCAATTTGAATTTACCCTCAATGCCAGTAACTTTAATTTCAAGACCTACAATTCCTTTCAACATGTTTGCTTGATAATTTGGAACCCACGGATTGGGGAGCTGTCTTTCATACATATCGGCCAACGAATCAACCACCGTCTTTAAACGATCTGTTTGGGTAAATACTTTACATTGACCATAAATATGTAGGGCCTGGTAATTCCATGTTGGCACACCATTAGTTGCATACCATGTCGGTGAAATGTATCCATGAGGGCCTTGAAAGGTAACCAGAACTTCTTGACCTTCGATGTCCTGGTGTTGTGGATTGGCTTTTGCAACATGCCCCACCAACATATCACTCTCTGAATCATACAGGAAAGGCAAGTGCGTACTGAATAAACGACCTTGATGCCGTGAGGTCAACTGTGCAAACGCATTATCATGAATAAATCGATTTAAAAGGTCTTTATCGGTCACAGCGAAGCTTTGTGGAATGTACATAACAAAAACCTTAAATCATGATATTTTTATACCAACAAGTAAACAACAAATTCATTATTCAAATCCATGCTCGAAAATCAAATCTACCAGTGGCTGAACATCAACTTGCCAAGCATGTTCAAAGTCAGGTAACTGGTCATGCTGGCTTGCATCCACTAATATGGAATTATCCTTAACCCTCACTTTTACCTCTGTCATACCTACTTGTGACGGAATAAACTGAAAATTCTGTGTCACCGCTGATGAATTCACCACACTTTGACTCACATTATCAACCAGCCAAGTGATTTCAAGGTCATGATCGGGCTGTAAGGTATCAACGGAAAATGGCATGGCAACTGAAACCATACCGACCAATGATGTGGCTGCAGGATTTGCACTTCCCGGCTCAATTAAACTTAATTGTGCACCTCCCTCTGCATAAGGAACTGCATAGACTTTATCCACATAGGCTTGTTGGCAAACTTCACAAAAGCTAACCCCTAAAAATTGCATGTTACAAAAATTCTTTGGCCTATACATGCCTGTTTCGAAATATCTGGCACCTTCAAACAAGCCAATTACCGTATCATGTGACCCAGTTTCTGGAGTTGGTATGGGCGTCGATGCTGCAACCAAGTAATTCCATTTAATATTGCCCCTGATGGTTTCGTCGGTCACATTGACTTCACATGGTGCTGCTCCAGAAATGTCACTGCACAGTGGAAAACCAGGGTATTCAGAACTGTATTCATCAGCTAAATCTGTAAATGAGTGTCCATATTCATGGATAAAAATGTCATCTGCGGATGCATTGGTTGAAAATGTTGAAAAGAAACCGCCTGAACCACCATACTCTTTGTCATTAACAATCACTGCAATTTCATTCCAGTTTGGACTGGCAGCAGCAGCGGTCAGAACCTTGCTGCTGTTCACCGTAACCAATCGTTGGATGTCAGCAATACAAAATGATCCATCAAACGCGGTATCTACGATCACCTCTGGAGTAAAACAAGCGGCTGGTTTATCGGCACCTGATTGGTTACTGGGTGTAAATATACGATCGTAACTGGTGAAGTTGGCATAGCTTTGATAAGGTTCAAATGTTTGCATATAAGCGATTACTGAATCCACATCGGCATTAAAATCACTTTCTTGCCCACTGGTATAACCATCACCCATAAATAACAGATTAATGCGGTTATCAATGCCACCTGATGCTTTTTCAATAGACTGTGTGCCTTTACTTTTGGCCTGCTCAACCAAAGGTGCATAATCGACCAGAGACTTGTTTTTATCTAAATACTCGGGCATTCTCAACTTATCAACCAAACCTTGTTGGGCCCTGACCACGAAAACCACTTCTTGATTCAGAAAAACCTGTCCATCTATGTGGTCATGTCCATGAAATTCAGCTCGAGTAAATCGAGCATTTTTGATTGTACTTGCACGCACAACCACACCATTGGCATCCAAGAGCTGGACACTATTGAGGTCGTTTTGGTGGTTTTTATTTATTGGGTTGGCAGGTAAATCTACAATTTGATGGTATTCAGATTCCAAGCCCGATGCTTCAGACCATTTCAAGACCAGATAGTCTGTTGGTACTGCTGCGGCGATTAAGCTGACCGATAGCAGTGCTACGGCTGACCCTACTTGAACTAATTTATTCATACGAACCCCGGAATTTTTATGTACTCACTTTAATTATAAAAGAAGGCTCATGGCATCACTATTAAATTGACAACTAATTAGCAGATTTGTGAGTCAGCAAGCAAATATTCAATTCAAACAAATGACCTGCATAACCCACTGACCAAAGAACTTAACTAATGAGCGACACCAAACAATGAATGTGAACAAATATCACAAGCATTAGAATTTCAACGAGATCTGTGCTATTTTAATTCACACTGGTTTTGTCAATTTGATGAATCTGTAACTAAGAAATAACTTTCGAGGAGAACATTATGAATTTAGAAGGCTTAATAATAACATTGGTCATTGGAGCCATTGCAGGGTGGTTGGCAGGCACACTGATGAAAGGGTCTGGTTTTGGTTTATTGGCCAATATAGTGATTGGTATTGTGGGTGCCTTTATAGGCAGTTATTTGTTAGGCATGTTAGGTGTTGCGCTCGGTGGCGGATTGATAGCTGGCATCATCAATGCAACCATCGGAGCAATCGTACTGTTATTCATCATTGGCGTCATTAAAAAGGCCACTAAATAGCTACTTCAAGACAGGTCAATTAAAACCCAGCCTAGCGCTGGGTTTTTTTATTACCAGGTATAATCATCAAGACATTTACAATTAACCCCAGACAAAGATTTTTCTGAATTGTTAAATGCTAGATTTTCACAAGAATCGATCCATAATTGAGGGGCAGTACCATCTATCATTACATAAACTCTAATTTTAACCACAAGACTTTGAAACTAAATTAGATCGCATGTAATTCAAGCTTTAGCAGGACGACCCAATAAGAACCCTTGGAAATACTGACAGCCTAATTCAATCAGGCAGTCCATTTGTTCTTGGGTTTCAACACCTTCAGCTATCACTTCCAAATTCAGCTCTTTGGCCATCAACACCATGACTTTAACCAATGATTTATCGGTCTTAGAATCGGGCAGTTCTTTGATAAATGTTCGATCAATCTTCAAGGCCGAAAATTTGATCTTCTTCAATTGCGACAGGTTTGAATACCCCGTACCAAAATCATCCACAAAAAAGCGAATACCAGCCAATTCTGAAACCTGTGTCAATTGGCTGATGTAATCATTCATTTTAACCATCACATTTTCAGTCACTTCGATGGCCAACTGATTTGGATCTGTATCAGACTGGTTGATTTGTTCAATCAAACATGCTTTGAATGAAGGATGCATCAATTGTTTGGGAGATACATTGATTGAAACATACTCTCCAGACTGACAATGGTCTTCAATGAATTTTATTGCGTGCTCAATGACTTGCTCACCCAAATGTAAAATCAAATCTGATTGCTCAGCAATGGCAATGAATTCATCTGGTTTGACCACACCAAAATTCTTATCATTCCAACGTGCCAACGCTTCATAACCCACAACTTTATTTTGTTGCGAATTGAAAATAGGTTGAAAGTGGACTTCCAGTTCTTTGGATTTAATAGCATCTCGCAAATACATATCCATCTCTAACTTGCGTTTGATGGTCATGGTATAGGCTTCTTGATAAAATTGATGGCCACCTTTGTTATTCTGCTTAGCCACATACATGGCAGCATCCGCATGCTTGGCCAAAGTAATCAAATCGGGACCATCTTCGGGATAACATGCAATACCCAAACTGGCTG
>JBPOFV010000009.1:0-18093 GCA_051252335.1 Marinicella sp.
AGCCAGCGGATGGTTTTGTTTGACTGAGGCTTCGGCTTCGCTCAGCCAGCGGATGGTTTTGTTTGACTGAGGCTTCGACTTCGCTCAGCCAGCGGATGGTTTTGTTTGACTGAGGCTTCGGCTTCGCTCAGCCAGCGGATGGTTTTGTTTGACTGAGGCTTCGACTTCGCTCAGCCAGCGGATGGTTTTGTTTGACTGAGGCTTCGGCTTCGCTCAGCCAGCGGATGGTTTTGTTTGACTGAGGCTTCGACTTCGCTCAGCCGGCGGGTAATTTAGTTTGGCTGAGGCATCGGCTTCGCTCAGCCAACGAAAATAATTTCCTTCCTGTTACTTAAGCCACAATTCGCCTAAAAGGTGACTTTTTGGGGAAATGATTCATCAAAAAATTCATCTGATCGGCAATGATGTTCTTATTCTGTAAGAAAATATATTCCGCATAATTGGGTGCAAACGGAATCGCCAACAAGCGCATATTGGCTTGTAAGGGTGTTCGGTCTGCTTTGTGGTTATTACAACGTTTACATGAAGTCACAACATTGGACCACACATCTTTGCCGCCTTGTGAAACGGGTGTGATGTGGTCTCTGGATAATTCTTGTTTTTTGAATACCTGGCCACAATACAAACACAGGTTTTGGTCCCGTTTGAATAAAGTTTGGTTATTCAAGGGAGGGACATATTGTGCGAGTTGTTTGTGGATGTGGTTGTTGTAACCTTTGGTGCCAATGATGGCTGGAATGTCGTAGTAACTTTGTTTGCCTGATTTGGCATTGATTCCGCCATGGAGACGGGTGAGGGTGGTGCCGAATTGGTATTGCACCATATCTAATGCCAAAAGCTTGGCGACTTGTTCACAATTAAGCCATTCTAATGGCATTCCCGATGCATCAGTTCTGAGGGTTTGATGCGACCCAAGGTTGTGATTAAAAATCAACTTTCTCCTTAAGTGGTTTATACAATTACAAACCACTTAAGAAAAAAATGCAAGTAAATTTGTTCGCTGTCATACAAATTTCAAGACGGCGTCACAAAATTATGATCTTTAACCAACCAACATACCAGCCATGGTAGCTGAGAATAAGGAAGCCAAAGTGCCACCCAGCAAGGCTTTCATGCCGAATTCAGATAAAGTTTTTCGTTGACCTGGAGCCAGTGAACCGATGCCGCCAACTTGGATGCCGATTGAGGCAAAATTAGCAAATCCACAGAGCATATAAGTGGCCATTAAAATTGATTTGTCATACATCAAATGCACTTCTTGAGCCGTGTCTTTCATAGTAGCTAAGTTTTCATACCCAACAAATTCGCTGGCAATGATTTTTACTCCCAACAGTTGTCCCAACATAGTGATGTCTTCAGTGGCAACACCAATTAACCACATCAGTGGCGCAAATAAATGGCCTAATAAGAACTCCAGTGACAAACCGTTGTAACGGGTATTGGCAGCAATTAATTCATTTAATCCCAGTAAGCCACCCAAAGCATCGAGCCCAAAATTTATCATGGCCAAGAACGCGAAAAATACCAGCAACATGGCGCCTACATTCATAGCCAGTTTCAAGCCTTCCGTGGTGCCGTTGGTCAATGCATCAAGGAAGTTTGAACCTACCGATTCATTGGAAACTTCAATGTTGGAATTGATTTCTTCAGTTTGAGGATACAGTATCTTAGCCACCACAATGGCGCCAGGTGCTGCCATCACAGATGCCGCCAATAAGTGCTTGGCATAAAATAATTTTTGGGCTTGGTCTTCACCTCCAAGGAATCCGACATAAGCAGCTAACACACCACCAGCCACAGTGGCCATACCGCCAATCATTACCAACAATATTTCTGATCGATTCATGGCTTCTAAATATTTTTTGATCATTAATGGTGCTTCGGTTTGACCTAAGAATATATTGCCGGCCACCGATAAACTTTCGGCGCCTGATATTTTTAATGCTTTGGTCAGTAACCAGGCCAATCCTTTGACTATTTTCTGAATGATGCCCATATAGAACAACACCGAAGTCAAGGCTGAAAAGAACACAATGGTAGGTAATATCATGACTGCAAAATTGATCAAGGGTGATTCAATTTCACCACTGCCAAATGACCTGAATAAGAACCCTGTACCGGCTTTGGTAAAGTCCATAATGTGAATGAAAAATTTGCCAACACCTTCAAATATAGCTTGAACAAATGGTATATAAAGTACGCCAATAGCGAGTATGAGCTGCATACCTAAGCCGATACTGACCACTTTCCAACTCACTGCTTTGCGATTGCTACTGAATATATAAGCAATGGCAACCAAAGTAACCATCCCTATGGCGCCACGCATCAATGACTCTAATGAAAATCCTGCTGAAGGAATAATATCCATGTGCTACCCTTTATTATTGTTATCAATCTGATTGATTATAAAAGAGTTATTGAAAAATAACAGCTGGTAAGTAAATTAGAATTGATTTTTTAATGAGTTGGGTTAGTTGGCATTGAGAAAAATCATGGTCATTCCGATGGTGTTAGTGAGACCGTGAGAAATTATCAAAGGCCACAAGCGTCTTCCACTATATATAAAAATCAAACCTGAGAAGACAGCCAATATGCCAGTTACAACAAACCCCTCCAATCCTTGGTAGTACATATGTAGATGTCCAAATATCAACGCTTGTGCGCATATTGCTAAAAACAACCCAGCAGGTAGTTTGGTAAACAACTTTTCAAACTTAATAATCAAAAACCCTCGAAATAGTAATTCCTCTGTCAGACCACCAATTACCCAAGAAACCAATACCCAATACATAAAAACTGGTAGATTACCAGGCACATTACTGAATCGATTCTGCATAAATGTAGAATTTTCGGGATCAATCATGCTGCCAGAATCAACTAGTAAACTACTGATTACAGCACTTAATAAACTGCCAATAATTAATGCGGATATGACTGCAACAATAAACCACATCAATAAAGTCGATTTTTTCCCAATTTTAAATAACCTAAGGCTTATCCAAGATTGGTGATTCAGTTTCAGCCGCCAGCTTGCTACAGCCAGCGCAGCCAGTAATGAAATGGGGCCAGCAAAAGTCCACATTGCATTAAATTGGAGCAACCACCATTTTATGGAATAAAGTGTTACTAGCACAAATAAAAGGTCAATACACGCTGACTTTATTTCCACACCGATTCCTTCTTTATTTAAATGATCAATTGGCATGGTTAATTCTTGAAAAACCTGTCTTTAAGCGGTTTGTTTCGTAATGACGTTTCTGCTTTAAATAAGGCTTGAGTTAATTTGATACCTGTTTCAGCTTCTAACTGGGTAAAAATCAATTGCATTTTATTTATAAAAGGTTGTAGTGAGTTAATTTCAATTTCTCCTAATGGGGATAATTTGATTTGCTTTGATTTTTGATTCTCGGTATTGGCAACTCGCTTTAGTAATTTTAATTGGATCAATTTATTGATCCTTTGAGTTGCCATTTGGTGTGTTACCTGTAGAGCTTGCGCGAGATCAGTAGCCGTTATTTCACTATTTTGGTATATGTATTGCATAGTTGAAATTGATGTGACTGGTGTAGTCAGCTCTAGTTGTTCTAGAACTTCAGCTCCCTGTTCGTTAATCAAGTCGGCCAATCGTCGAGCGAAGTGGGACATGAAAGTGTTTCCTAAGTTTTCAAAATATGACATTGTTATTGGCTTTATACAAGTACTTGTATATTACTGAGTTTCAGTGATTAATACAAGCACTTGTATGAAACTTTATTGCAGTGAACACTGAGATCGAACCGCTTTAGACAAGATTAAATGATCAAATTACTTAATAATTTTTTCTAGAAAGGAATTGCCCTGCCAATAAACCAAATCAGCCACTTCATCAGTATCCCACAATACCAGCTCAGCTGTTTTGCCCACTTCTATACTGCCTTTATCATCTTCAATTCCCAGTGCTTTGGCAGCGTTGATGGTTACACCAAGTATTGCCTCTTCAACCGTCAATCCGAATTGGGTACAGGCCATGTGCAAGCATTGTAATAAGTTGGTTGTGGGGGCGGTACCTGGGTTACTGTCAGTGGCAATGGCCATATCAACGCCATGTTTTCTGAAGGCCGCAATGGGCGGTTTTTGGGTTTCTTGCAAGGCATAATAGGCGTAAGGTAATAAAGTGGCAACCGTACCATTGGCGGCCATCTTTTTGATTGATTCAATGGATGTGTATTCGACATGGTCTGCCGATAAGCCACCATATTCAGCGACCAGTCCCGCACCACCCAGATCGTTGAGTTGATCGGCATGTAGTTTAACTGGCAAACCCCAACGAGCTGCGGCATCAAACACTTGCTTGGTCTCGGCATAAGAAAAGCCAATGCCTTCACAAAATGCATCCACGGCATCGGCCAGTTGGTGCTTGGCTACATGCGGAATGATGTCCTGACAAATATGTTCAATGTAGGCGCTGGAGTTGTCTTTAAATTCGGGCGGTAAGGCATGGGCTGCCAATAAAGTGGTTTTTACGGTGACACCGGTTTTCTCACCGGCTGTTTTGGCGGCATTTAACATGTTCAGTTCACTGTCAAAATCCAAACCATAGCCTGATTTAATCTCTACCGTTAATACGCCTTGAGATTTCAAATGCAGTAATTTTTTTACCGTTGAATTGATTAATTCGGACTGACTTGCAGCACGTGTGGCTTTTACAGTTGATAAAATACCTCCACCTGCCCGTGCAATCTCTTCATAATTGGCTCCAGCCAAACGCATGGCAAATTCATTGGCCCTTGATCCTGCAAACACCAGATGGGTATGACAATCAATTAAGCCTGGTGTAACGATTTGTCCTTCAGCATCGATGTGTTTATTGGCAGAAAATTCTGTGCTTTGATCCGATCTACCAACCCAGATGATTTTTCCAGCATCACAGGCCACAGCGCTGTTTTCAAGCAAGCCAAAAGGTTGGCCGTTTTCGGCGCAGGTGATCAGTTGGGCATTGTGAATCAATAAATCACAGTTTTTTTTCATTGTTTTCTAAAGCGCTTTGGCCTACAGTTCTGGGATTCAATCATTATCTGTAATTTAGTTCACAATGAACAGTTATTTTTTTCAAGCGGCCTTATCACCTACTGGGTGGCAGCGCAATGTTCGTGCCACAGTTGACCAAGGAATTTTTACCTCCATCAAGCCTAACAGCCAGGCTGAAGATGGTGATCAACAGCTGGGCGTTGTGGTCCCAGCCATGCCGAATGTTCATTCACATGTTTTCCAAAGGGCCATGGCAGGACAAACCGAATACAAAAGTGGTCACAGCGAAACCCAAGACAGTTTTTGGACTTGGCGAAAACTGATGTACAAACTGGCCAATGAGATGGATGTAGCTAGCTTGTACCAAGTGGCTAAAAGCTGTTATCAAGAAATGCAAGATGCGGGATATGCATCGGTGTGTGAATTCCATTATGTGCATCGGGACAACAATAATTTTGATGACTATTACAGTTTGTCTGAATGCCTATTACAAGCTGCCGTTGATGTTGGCTTGCCCATAACTTTATTACCTGTTCTTTACGCTTTTTCAGGGGTCAATGATCAACCGCTCACAGCCCAACAGAAACGGTTTGAATTGTCAGTTACTGAGTACATAGAGTTAATGAGTCGCTTACAAGAAAAACTTCAACACAATCAGCGCCTGGGTATATGTTTTCACTCCATTCGGGCTGTCAACCAAGTGCAAATTCAAACAGTTATTGATGCCTTGCCCAAGGACATGCCAATCCACATTCACATTGCAGAACAACAAGCTGAAATTGAGCAGGCCTTGAATCATTATGGGCAGCGCCCCGTGGCCTGGTTGTATGATCATTTTCAAATTGATCAACGCTGGTGTTTGGTTCACGCCACTCATTTGGATGATGATGAAATTAAGTTGATTGCAGAATCTAAAGCTGTGGCTGTAATTTGCCCCTTAACTGAAGCCAATCTGGGTGATGGCATATTCCCTATGCCCGCTTTTAAAGCACAACAAGGGTGTTGGGCGATTGGTTCTGACAGCCACATCGAAATCAATCCAAAACAAGAATTAAAAATGTTGGAATACAGCCAGAGGCTGCACAACCAACAACGCAATGTGTGTTGCACAGGTCAACAACCACATGCTGGAACCTGGATGTGGTTACAAGCAGTTGCTGGTGGCAATCAGGCCAGTGGATTCTCGGTGGCTGGCATCATGCCTAACTGTCCTGCTCGCGTGGTTGAATTAAACTCAAAGCATTCTGATTTAACACCACAAATGATGTTAGACAGTTGGATTTTTTCAGATCATATTCTATTTCAAGCACATCAGCTTTGAATTGTGATCAGCCAAATTCTGAACCACTTGGAATCAGACATCATGATAGAATGCTGAAGCATGACCTCAGTGAATAAAATACCGGATAACATTGTATTGGTAGGACCTATGGGCGCAGGGAAAACCACTGTGGGTAAACAAATGGCTTATCAACTTGGCAAATCTTTTGTGGATGTAGATCATGAACTAGAAAGTCGGACTGGGGTTTCGATTAATTTAATTTTTGAAATAGAGAAAGAAGCTGGTTTCAGAGCCAGAGAAACAGCCATGCTGGCCGAATTATTAGGCCGTAAAAACAGCATAATCGCTACCGGTGGTGGCATCATCATGATCGAAGAAAACCGTGAACTATTAAAAGCCACAGAAAGTTTGGTGGTCTATCTAAAGACAGAAGTTAAACATCAGTTGAAACGCCTTAAACGTGATAAACAACGCCCCTTATTGCAAGGCACAGGCCGTCGCGAACGCTTGTTGAATTTAGCCCGTATTCGTAATCCATTGTATGAAGAAGTGTCAGATGTGACTTTTGCCAGTGGACGCACCAGTTCTCATGGTATGGCAAAAAAAGTCATAAACTACTTGCTTCAAGACATCAGTAATTCCAACTTAATCAATAAAAAAACCTCATGAATCAAGCAACTCAGGTGGATATATCATTACCTGGTGATCAGTACCCAATCATCATTCACCCCAATCAATTTGACATGACATGTCTCAAGGAAAAGCTGACTAAACGTAAAGTCATGATTGTTACCAATGAGACAGTTGCACCGTTATACCTTGAAGAAGTCACGGCATTGTTTGCTGATAATTCAGTCTTCGAATGTATATTGCCAGATGGTGAATCACATAAAAATGTAAACAGTTGGCAGTTGATTTTAGATGCTTTGGCGCAAAACCAATTTAATCGTTCAGACTTGTTAGTCTCCCTTGGTGGAGGGGTGATCTGTGACATGACTGGGTTTGCTGCTGCCAGCTGGATGCGTGGTATAGATTTCATCCAAATGCCAACCACATTACTTGCGCAAATAGATGCATCAGTCGGAGGGAAAACTGGTATCAATCACCCGCAAGGCAAAAACCTCATCGGTGCATTTCATCAGCCACAAGCCGTCATCATTAATGTCAACACTTTGAACACCTTACCGATGCGAGAATTCAACGCAGGAATAGGTGAAGCCATTAAATATGGTGGCATTGATCAAATCAATTTTTTTAATTGGCTCAATACACAAGTTAAAAACATCAAGAACAAAGATGCAGACGTGTTGATGACATTGATTGCACAATGTTGTCAATTCAAAGCCGATATTGTTGAGCAAGATGAGAAAGAACAAGGTATCAGGGCCCTGTTAAATTTGGGCCATACTTTTGGACATGCCATTGAAACAGCCACTTCATACCAATACTTGCATGGTGAGGCAGTGGCCTTAGGGATGGTAATGGCCGCAGAATTATCTGTCCAGTTAGGATATTGTGATGGCGATATACGAAAAATGCTGGAAAACTTGTTGCAAGCCTTTGATTTGCCTATTATGCTGGATTCCAATGTTTCTGCGAAAACATTGTTAGAGCTGATGAAATCTGATAAAAAAGTCATCAATGATCAACATCGACTGATATTGATGAAAGGGATGGGAAAAGCATTTATTGCAGATGGTGTCAAAGATTCAGAAATTATCTTGGCTTTAGAATCATGTTTGGCAGCAGCATCAAAAAATTGAATACCGGAACTTTGAATAATTGATATGTATAGACCCACAAGCCTGTTATTAAAAATCTTCATGTTGTTTCCATTGACTTTGCTCAGTTGGCAAGGAATCAGTGCTGATGCCACTGAAGAAGCCACCGCAGACACTGAAATCATTTGTTTCGCAGCACAAAAAAAATGGGTTTGTGCGCCAGCAGATCAACAACAAAAAGCCCATGAGAAGGCCATTAAACTGGCTCAAGAGAAGCCGGTTGATTCACAAGTCAGTCAAACGGATCAAGTCGAAATCAAAGTGCTTGATATGAATCAAAACATTGGCGCTCAAGTTCAAGAAGAACCCGCTCAAATTTCGTCAGGTGAAAGGGAATTGCAGCAAGCCATTCAAGATTTTATCCCCAGAGATGATGTCCAGAATGAGGCTGTGGTGCAAACTGAAACAACACAAAATGATGAGCAAGCAGCAGACAATACAACAGTACAAGAAGCTGCTGAGAATGAACCAAGTGACACGGTTACAGTCGCTCAAACACCATTGCCACCTACACAAAACAATGAACAAGCCACCACAAGACCCACACCCATTGAGGCAAAAACAGATTTCAATTACTGGCAGACCCATTTTGCTGAGAATTGGTCATTTCAGGTCATCGGTACGTCCAACAGGCACCATTTAGACCAGTTTCTTGCTGATCATGGCCTGTTAAATACCACTTACTCAGTGGTCAAAACCCAAGCAAATGGTGCTGATTGGTGGGTGGTGTTAGCAGGGATTTATGACAGTCGCGATCATGCATTAAGCCAACGGGATCAGCTTCCCAGCCAACTGGCAAGCAATGCATGGGTCAGACAAATTAAGACCATTGTGGGTCAAGCCGATTAATTCTTACCATCAATTATTGGTTAAAATGTTTGGCAGATAACAAATAGAATCTGATATGTTCAAAATTAAGAATGCTGCATTGATAGTGATAGATGTCCAAGGCCGACTGGCTCAATTGATGCCTAACAAAAAACGTTTGTTCAAACAAATAGAAATCATGATTGAGGCATCCAAATTATTGGAAATACCGATATTTTGGATGGAACAATACCCACAAGGATTGGGTGCAACCATCACAGAAATCAAAAGTTTACTTGAAGCGCAAAAGCCCTATGAAAAAATCAGTTTTTCATCCTGTGGCCAAGAACAATTTGTAAACGACATCAAGGCTTCTGGCCGCAATGAATTAATCATAACGGGCATTGAAACCCATGTCTGTGTTTATCAAACCGCATTGGATTTATTGGCGGAAGGTTTTCTTGTCTCGGTTAACCAAGATGCTGTATCATCGCGCCGTAAAAGCAATAAATTGTTGGGCCTTCATAACATGGAAAAGGCTGGCGCCAGTATCACCAGCACTGAAATGATCTTATTTGAACTGATGAGAACAGCGCAAAACCCAAAATTACGTCAGATATCCAGTTTATTGAAATGATGCATTCAGTAACCATTTTGAACAAACAAAACCACGGCATGCAGAATCAAATGCCAGTGTGATGAAATATCGCTATAATGGGTTGTCCCAATCAATGATAAAAAATAACACATGCAACTGAATCAAGATTTCATGCTATTGAACCGCAAGGGTCAATCTATGGTGTCACAAATATCCGGAGCAGTACCACCTTTGGCTATTCATGAACCGGATGTGCTGCTGTTGTCATATTTTTTATCTGAGAATGTTTCTACATCTGCCGCCAATAAATTCATAAACCACCCGTGGATTAAAAAATGGTTACCCCACATTCAAGCAGCTGGGGCAGAACAAAGAATAGGGCAGTTTAAGCAAGCTGGATTATTTGATCAAAGTCAGGCTCCCAATGATTCGTTGGCACTGTTGCCACTGGAATTGATTGCTGAGGATGTTGTCACAACAATTCCAGAAGAATTAAGTTTGAGTAGCAATGCCGCCATTTCTCTGCATGAAGATGGCTTTTTTGCTTGTTCACAATTAGATCAAATGCCTCGATTGTTACCAACATCGTGGGTTATTTTGATGTTGGCATTTGCGGACGGTCAAGCATCAAAACCGATTTTGGCTGAAAAAGAATTCATGTTTGATGAGGACATCCAGCTGGTATTGAAAACTTTGTTTCATCATGGGTTTTTGATTCAACAAAAGTCCAAGCGCAAACAACAGGCTGATGAACAAACTGAATACGCAGATATTAAGCCAGTTTCTGACCTCAAATCGTGGCAAGAAATTAAACCAGATGGACGCATACCTGTTTATTTTGTACCTCACATGGAAAATCATTTTCCATTGGCTTTGGGGATTATTTACAGTGCATTACAAAACCACAATGGTGGAGAGTTGTTGAAAAAATTTCAACTTATCCCAATCACATTTTTAAACCCCAATGATTTATTGAATGGACCCTATCGCAAATTCAGAACTGGGGTTTGGTTGTTTTCGAATTATATGTGGTCAATGGATGTGAACATACAAGTCAGCCAAGCGATCAAGGGCCATGACAAGCGAAACTTGACGATTCATGGTGGTCCAAGTACGCCTGAATATAAAAAAGCCAGTGAAGACTTCATGGCAGCTCATCCATCAGTTGATATTTCAGTGCATGGTGAAGGTGAGGTCTCAATCACGGAAATTTTTGAACAGATTTATCAATCATCAGAAGGTGAAGTGACTTATAAACAGGAAACTTTGGCTGAAATTACCGGACTCACATTCAGAGATAAATTATTCTCTGGATTGGTCAGAACGGCAAAACGAACACGTATGGCAGCACCTGATGAAGTGCCTTCACCCTATTTATCAGGCTTGTTCGATGTCTATGCTGGGCGAGTGGAAGCTGCCATCATTGAATCAAACCGGGGCTGTCCATTTGGTTGCACATTTTGTGATTGGGGTTCAGCCACCAACCAAAAGGTCAGGAAATTTGATTTAGATCGAGTGAAGGATGAAATTGAGTGGATTGGAAAAAATAAGGTCAGAGTGATATGGATTGCAGATGCCAATTTTGGCTTATATGATCGAGACATAGAACTTTCTCAGTTTATTGTCGATACCAAGGAAAAATACGGATACCCACAAGAGGTGGTGGTTAATTACACCAAAAATTCCACGTGGCGACTGGTTGAAATCATAAAAATATTCACTACTGGTGGCATCATCAGTCAAGGCATTATCTCCATCCAAACCACCGATGAAAAAACCTTAGAGGTGATTAATCGTAAAAACATCAAGACTGAGAAATATGATGAGTTGACGAAAGTTTTTTATGACTTGAAGTTACCACTTTCAACTGATTTGATGATTGGATTACCAGGCATCACTGTTGAAGCATTCAATAATGACTTACAGCGATACATCGATATGGATGTTTCGGTCAAGGCTTACCCGACCCAGTTATTGCCTAACAGCCCCATGGCTGACCCTGAATACATTGAAAAATATCAAATCAGAACCGATGCCCAGGATTTTGTGATTGCTTCATACAGTTTCACTGAACAAGATTTACAATGGATGAAAGCCATGTACCAAATTTACACCATGGCTGATGGTTATTCTTTGTTGCGATATGTCATCCGTTATCTTCAATGGGAACACAACATCCGTGCCATAGATTTTTTGCAAGACTTGTTAAAATTTATTCGAAATAACCCCAATCGCTACCAACAAATCGCTTGGGCGGTTAGGTTTTTTAATCAAGATAAATGTATGCCTGGAGGCTGGACTTTGTTTTACCAACAAATGGCAGATTATATCGAACACCAATATAAAATCAGTGGTGATTCAGGCTTGTCAACCATATTGCAAGTGAACCAACTGTGTATGCCAGATGATGCTTTATCCTATCCTTTACAAGTGAATTTAGCCCACGATTTCACAGCGTATTTTGCTGCCAAGGCCAGCCAAGCTGACCATAAGGACAAATCGCTGACTGATTATCCACCAGCTAAATTTCACGTTTCAGACCCCAATTCAATGGTCAGTATTGATTTGGATTATATGCAATATGACTCACATCAATATTTTTGGGAGTTGCATTCAGAAGTATCAAGGCCAAAGTCTGTATCTGAATTTGCTGAATCCTGACTTTCGGCACTGACTTTTTATCGTTTTTTTTGTTATTTTAAATAGGTGTTCAAATGGTTTGAACCGGTATTGAAAGAGAATAAAAAATGATTGAAGCTTTTATTGGCATATTATTACTGTTGGTGGTTTTCAAGATCTTGTTTTGGGTCTTTGTGATTCTATTCAGTCCGATCATCTTGATTGGTGGTATTTTATTGTCAATCGCCATGTTCAGTTTCTTTATTGTTGGTGGTGCTTTTTTACTGGTCTTTAAGATCTTATTATTACCATTGTTACTGTTACTGTTGTTACCATTTTGCTGGGTGTCATAATCCAGTCATGATAAAGTAGACTTCCTTGTCTTTGATTCCTTCCAGCAAATGAATCCATTCATTCATCATTTCCTTGTTTATTGATCTAGTTTAAATTCGATGGTTTGGGTGGCCTGAAAAGGCACCGCTTTGCCATCGATGGTTTTTGGATGGAATTTCCATTTTTTTACCGCTTTGATCGCAGCTGTATTAAATACCCTGGCTGGTTTGGCATCAATTACTGTGGCCGAACTCACCAATCCAAACTCATTGACATCAATTTTAATTTTCACCCAACCTTCAGTTTTATTGATCAATGGTTGTTGAGGATACATAGGTGCTATGGCTGCTTTTATGGTTCCTGGATTATCTGCCATCGGCCCGGTGTGGGTTCCGGCCCCAGGCATGGATATTTCAGCAAGTAAGTTTAAATTTTTACCTTTGGAGGCATTTTCAGGCAGCAGATTTTCAGGAGAATCAACGGTATCTAGAGTCATTTCAGGCATGGTAGGTGGTTGAACGACTTTTTCTTGTTTTGGTTTTATATGCTCTTTAGGTGGCTTAACCACAGGTTCCTTATAATTTTTCACAAAGGAAAAGTTGAGATCTAAGTCCTGAGTGCTGATCACACTTTGTTTCCCTTTTAATAAACTCAGCATGCCTACAAATAATGTGGCTGTGATTAAAAAGCCCAATATACCAGATACAGAAAATCTTAAAAATTGTTTCATATACATCTCCTCAGTATTTTTTAGTGATTGTAAGAAGTATGACTTTTGGCCTATATGAAAGGTTCCAATTTATTAACGATTATTTTCGTAGAAAAGTCTATGGCAGGTTAATAACCTAACGGATTCATCCTGTTGTAATTAAAAATTAATTGAAAAGTTTTATGATAAATGCCAAGGCGACTTGGGTTGATGATGCCTGGATTGCCCCTAAAATCCTTGGTTAAAATTATCTGTATGCCCTGTCTGATTGATTTTTGTTACAATCATTGAAAACATCATTAAAAGGGTTAATTTGAACTCCATAATAATCTTTAATAAACCATACCATGTGCTTTCACAATTTACCGACAGTGCAGGACGAAAACATTTAGGCCATTTCATTGAGCAGCCAGAATATTATGCGGCAGGGCGTTTGGATTATGATTCTGAGGGTTTGATGGTGCTAACCAATCATGGGCCTACACAGCATATAATCAGCAGTCAAGGGTTTGAGAAAACATATTTAATTCAAGTTGAAGGTCGGCCTAAAGCTGAACAAATACAACAATTGCGCTCAGGTGTAAAAGTTAAAGATTACGTGGCAAAAGCCATAGATGTTTCATTGATAGGTAAAAAACCTGCCTGGGTGTGGAAACGTATTCCACCGATAAGGGAGCGAAAAAATATTCCAACCACATGGCTCTCATTAACGATTAATCAAGGTAAAAACAGGCAAGTACGTCGCATGTCGGCAGCGGTTGGTTTACCTGTATTGCGTTTAATCAGAACACAGAGTGGTCATATTAAGTTAAGGGATTTGTCTCCAGGTGAATGGAAGTTTATTGAATTTTAAATTTTTAGACAACATTCAGTAACATTTTAACGACATGCGCGTTATATCAGCATTATTATCAAAATTGAGGTTAACATGAAATATATTTTAGTCCTATTATTAGCTGTAACCATTACAGTTCAAGCGGGTGTATTTGGTAGTGAAAAAGTAGCTGCTGGAACCAATTCACCTGAAAAAGATTATGATTCTGTCAATGGCAGTATCACTGTTGGTGATAATTCACATGTGGATAACTTGGACACAGTCAATGGTTCGGTTAAAGTTGGCCAAAACACCACTGTGGGAAAAGTGGAAACGGTTAATGGCAGCATCAAATTCCAAAATGGTGTAACTGCTGACCATGCAGAAACGGTCAATGGGTCTGTCACTTTAGGTGAAAACTGTTTGATTAAAGGTCATGCTGAAACGGTCAATGGCTCAGTGTCTGCAGGTGTTGGTTGTGTGATTGAAGGCAAAATGGAAACCGTAAATGGCAAAATTTCAGCCATTGGTGCTGAAGTTGATGGTGACATAAAAACAGTCAATGGCAACATTTACTTAGACAAAGGAGCTGTGGTTGACGGTGATGTGGTGATTGATAAATCCAGTGGTTGGTTTAAAAGCAACAAAAAAGTACCTGAGGTTCATATTGGTGATAACGTGGTGGTTAAAGGCAATTTAATCTTTAAAAAGAAAGTTAAATTGTTCATTGCTGATTCAGCCAAAACAGGCGATATCATTGGTGACGAATATGTTGATATGTAAGCGTACATCGTAATTAGATATGACTGATCAACAATTCTAACTCCGAATGATCAGATTGTTTTAAGGCTTGCCATAACACGTCAAGCCTTTTTTGTGCCACAGGATGAATGACATCAGCGGCGATATCTTGTAGTGGTTTTAATACATATTTACGTTGTAGAATTTCTCTTCTGGGTATTTGTATGATGCCATCATCAATGATCAAATCATCACATAACAACATATCAATATCCAAAGTTCGATTCGAGTATCGAGGTTTGTTCCGATCTCTGCCATGTCTGTCTTCTAAATCCTGTAACCACAATTTAAATTGATGAGGTTCAAAAACAGAATTTATCTTTATTACCATATTATAAAAATCATGGCCGTCGAATCCATAAGATGGAGATTGGTAAATGGGGGATAATTCAATATCACGAAAAGCACATTGAAGACAGCGAATACAAGATTTAATATTGGCCATTCGATTGGTGTTGCTGCCAATTCCCAAATAGAATGATTTTTTAGCGAGATGAGTCAAGTCAAGGGCCAAGTGGATTTATACATGGCCAATAGCACCATGGTTAAGACAAATATTGTGGCCAATAAATAGCTCAACCATTGAATCATACCATGGCGTTTCATGGCAATCGCACCTAATAAAATGTAGCCAACTAACAGCAGTAATTTATACAACAACCAAGGTGTATTCAGTGGTGAAAAATGGGCCAAGACAGCCAGGCTGATACCGCTGATTAACAGCGCCGTGTCGATAACATGAGGTGCAATTTTAAAAATCAATTTTGGTGATTTTTGGCCCACATGAAAGCGCCAATATCTGAATTGAAATAATGTGATACTGGTGATGACCAAAATGACATGCAATTGCTTTACAATGGGATACATAATAATGTAGCTGTGTTAATTAATTCGCTGATGATAATTGTAACAGCAAAACAGATAAACAAATGAAAAGAGAGAGAAATTTGAAATGAAAACAACTTGGTCTTTGGTTCTAATATGGCTATCAACAATGGCATTTTCACAAACAGCAAAAGTTTTGATTGTGGGTGACAGTTGGGCACAACAACAATATTCTGATGGCATCCATGATGTGGTATTTGATGACAATGGATATTCAGAATTTATCATATTAAATAATGCTGATGCTGATTTGGTGGCCATTGACGGGACCACTGCAGCAGATTGGGTGGTGCCTTCTGAACTGCAAAAAATAACTGATGCTTTGGTGAATAACCCCAGTGTAGATACGGTGCAATTGACCATCGGTGGGAATGATTTTCTGGATAATTGGAATACCAGTATGACCAAGTCGGAAGTGGATGCATTGAAAATGCAAATAGTGGACGATATTCAAACCATTGTAGATGCCATATTGGCTGTTGATCTCAACATTGAAATCATCATGAGCTTTTATGATTATCCTAATTTCGATGAAACCTTAGGGGGCATAGTCGGGTTATTCTGCTCACCTTTATATGATGATATGGGCATGCCAAGCATATTTGAACTGAATTCAATGGCATTGGATTTTACCAGTGCATTTGTTGAGGTTGCTGAGCAAAACCCCAAAGTTTTTCATGTACCTCATTGGGGACGTATGCAAAATGCCTATGGTTCATCAGATGGCAGCATTGGACCGGGAATTATACCCTTACCAGGAGATTTGAATTTAGCCAGCCCTTTGGAAGCCATGCGTGAACACAACACGGGGTTCTCGATAGAAAGGGATTGTTTCCATTTAACCCCTGATGGCTATGACATCATGGTTCAAGGCTTGTTTGATGATTATTTCCTTTATCGCTTTGATACCATCCACAAATCACTGTTTGAGTAATAACACACTGGCCTGAACGGCCATGCCTTCTTTTCTACCAGTGAAGCCTAATTGTTCAGTGGTGGTGGCTTTGATGCTGATATTATTTTTATCAGTGTTAAGGATTTCGGCAAGACGTGCTTGAATGGTTTTGACATGAGGATTGATCTTAGGTACTTCAGCAATGATGGTGCTGTCGATATTACCGATTTGGTAGCCTTGTTGTTGGATCAAGTGATGACAATGTTTGAGGAAAACCACACTGTCACAATCCTGCCACTGAGGATCTGTTGGTGGGAAATGGAGGCCAATATCGCCCAATGCACAAGCGCCGAGTAAAGCATCACACAACGCATGGATTAACACATCACCATCAGAATGTGCCACAAAGCCTTTATCAAAAGGGATTTTTATATTGCCCAAAGTGATGTAATCACCAGGGCCAAAAGCGTGAACATCAAAACCAGTACCAATTCTCATGGTAACCTTCCCTGTTGATTCAATATGGTTTCAGCCATCAGTAAATCTTCATATGTGGTGATTTTAATGTTGGTAGATTTGCCCATAACCATCAACGGGTTTTTGCCTTGCGCTTCGATGGCAGATGACTCATCGGTGATACTGTCCGCTTCAAAGACTGTCAAGGCTTTGAGCAACTCACCACAGCGAAACATTTGTGGGGTCAAGGCTGCAAACAATAAATTTCGATCAACGGTTTTATTGACAGAGTCCCCATCTTTTGAATGTTTAATGGTGTCGGTAATTGGTTTAACCAATAAACCACCACGCTGACGTTTAAGACAAGTGCTGATTAACTGCTTGATTTCATCGGCTGTCACACAGGGTCTAGCTGCATCATGAACCAGAACCCAGTCATTGCTATCAGATTTTAAAAATTTAATACCATTGCGGACCGAGTCATGTCTTTGTGCACCGCCAATGGTGCTTGTGAGGGTGTGTTTCGAGGCCACAGTTGGCATCGATTTCCAGTGTTTATCATTGGCATGGATAACCACTGTGATGCCGGTTATCGAGACGCCTTCCACTTGTATGTGATCAAATGCCTGAATACTGTGAGCCAACACAGGTAACTGGCCGATGAGTTCATACTGCTTGGGTTTTGAGCCTATGTCGATGTGTTTATTGGGTGGCGTGAAACGCGTTCCTTTGCCCGCTGCTACAATGATGATATGAAGGTTTTGTGCTTTATTAACTGCCATCACTGTTGCCCATCATCTGTGGTTTGGTTGATCACCTGAATAAAGGTTTCATCTTCCTTTACCATGCCCAATTCTGCTCTGGCTCTTTCTTCAATGGCATCCAATCCATTTTTCAAACTATTCACTTCAGCTGTGAGTTTTTCATTGCGTTCACGTAAGGCGACTATTTCAGCCTCTTTTATGGCCAACAACAATTGTTTCTCTTTGAGTTCCTGGCGACCACCGTCACCAAACTGCTGTTGGAACAAAGCCCAAATAATCAGGATTGCCAATATGATATTCAGCCACTTCAAAGACATTAACTCTGTATAAATCGGCTCACAT
>JBPOFV010000010.1:0-17558 GCA_051252335.1 Marinicella sp.
GTGTTAACGATTGGTGCCAATCAAGGGCTTATGCCAGAAGGTTTGATGCCAGCTCATTCCCAACAGAACTTATTACACTTACCATTTTGTTTATATACAGACGACCAACAACTGGCAGAAAAATTCGAAGCCAATTTGATGCACAAAGGCATGGTCTCACCACCCACATATGCCAAGTTATCCGAACTGACACAAGTGGTTATTAATCACGCCAATTACATGACCTATATGGATTTAGTGGCCATGATGCACAATCACTATGAACAACTCGGTTTATCTCATTTGTGGCAAGTGATCGAATCAGCGCTGGTCAGCTCTGAACCTAAAACTGCAGTTACAACAGCCACCCAAAATCACTTTTATCTGGTTGATCATTTACTCTTTACACCGTTTTTTTCATGGGCACAATTCAAACAACACTTCAATGAATCAAACCTTGATGAGTACATCAATTGGCTGATGGCACAACGCTTGTCATTAGGTGCATTTACAGCTCACGGGCTAGAAATAAAGGCATTCAAAGCTGTCATATGGCCCATCAGTGATGAAAAAATTTGCTTGGGGCAGTTTGAAAAACAAAGCATCAGCCAATCCTATTATTCTGAAACAAAGACTGTTTCAGCTGATATATCATCTCCTCAAGTGATATATCACCATCACCCCAAAGCTGGCATCATTGCCATAAGTTCAGTTCAAGACCATGCCGGTGTTATCGTATACTACCCGATTTCACCCCAAGGTATTGGCGACATTGAAAAACAATTGGCACTCGATTTCGGTTCAACTTTTCAATCCATACAAATCGATGTGGCCACTGACTCAAGATTTTTACTTTGATATTTAGACTATGACTTTAAACACGGAAGAAATCCTTAAAAACCTCAATGAAAATCAGGCCGAAGCTGTGACCACTGAAGCACAACATGCTTTGGTATTGGCAGGAGCCGGCAGTGGTAAAACAAGGGTTTTGGTCCATCGCATTGCCTGGTTGATTTCTGCCGAATTTGTATCACCTTACAGTATATTAGCGGTCACCTTTACCAATAAGGCCGCCGCTGAAATGCGCAACCGCATTGCTTTTATGTTAAAGCGTGAAATCCGTGATATGTGGATTGGTACCTTTCATGGTATTGCCTTGAAACTGTTACAAATCAACACCGAAGCGGCTGGTTTACCTAAGAATTTTCAAATCTTAGATTCAGATGACCAGTATCGATTGATACGTCGATGTTTAAACGATTTGGAATTGGATGAGAAACAATGGCCACCTAGGACGGTACAAGCCTATATCAACGACAAAAAAAATGATGGGTTGCGCGCCCATGAGGTTGAAGACTATGGTGACTTCAATGACCAAACTTTAATCAAAATATTTGGCCATTATGATGATCACTGTCAAAGAGCTGGCTTGGTCGACTTTTCTGAAATGCTACTCAGGGCCCATGAGTTGTTATTGAATGATGAAGCCGTATTGAAAAAATACCGCCAACGTTTTTCACATATTCTGGTTGATGAGTTTCAAGACACCAACGCCATCCAGTCTGCATTCATTCAATTGCTGGCAGGTAAGAACAACAAAGTTCTGGTGGTTGGTGATGATGACCAATCCATTTATGCCTGGCGTGGTGCTAAGGTGGATCACATATTGGATTTTCAAAGCCTGTATGCCGATACAGCCATGTATAAATTAGAGCAGAATTACCGCTCAACACAAAATATTTTGGATGCCGCCAATGGTGTCATCGCTAACAATAAAAAACGCTTAGGTAAGAATCTGTGGTCAGCTCAGGAAAAAGGTGATTTGATTGGTGTCTATGGATCACACTCTGAATTTGATGAAGCTTTTTTTGTGGGTGAAAAAATTGAAAGCTTACTGGCGGAAACAACACGTGCAGATGACATCGTCATTTTGTATCGCTCCAATGCCCAGTCACGATTATTGGAAGAAGCATTGTTAAAACGCAGTATTCCCTATCAAATTTATGGCGGTTTGCGATTTTTCGAACGTTTGGAAATCAAAGATGTATTGGCTTATTCACGTCTGATTAACAACAGACATGATGACATCGGCTTTGAAAGAGTCATCAACACCCCCACTCGTGGCATTGGCTTAACCACTGTTAACCTGATTCGTAATTATGCACAAATGGAACAAAGCAGCCTATGGGATTCCAGCCAACAATTGGTCAAAGCAGGAAAACTGACTAACCGCGCAGCAACAGCTTTATCCGTATTTGTAGGCATGATTGATGAGATCGAGGAAAACAACCAAGACCAATCCCTGGCCCAATTATTCAGTGACATCATCGAACGCACTGCATTGAAAGACCATTATTTGAAAGAACCACCGGAAAAAGCCCAAACTCGCTTAGAGAACTTAGACGAACTCATCAATGCAGCAGAGATGTTTGAAATCACTGATGAAGATTTGGCCTTGGGTTTGACCCCTCTCAGTGCGTTCTTGTCTCAAGTCAGCTTGGATGCAGGTGACACCACCAAAGTAGACGAACCTCATGTTCAATTGATGACTTTGCATGCTGCCAAAGGACTGGAATTCCCAGTGGTGTTTATTGTGGGCATGGAACAAGGTCTGTTTCCACATCAAAACTCCATGGAAGATTTCAACAAACTTCAGGAAGAACGAAGATTGGCTTATGTCGGTATCACTCGAGCTGAAAAGCAATTGTTCTTAAGTTACGCCACTTCAAGGCGCATGCGTGGCAAAATCAACGCTTGTCAGCCTTCACAATTTTTGCGAGAGATCCCCAAAGAACTGGTTAAGCAAATGCGTGGCAACATCCATCCAACCACTTATGCAGGAAGGCAGGGCTCTCACACTCCCTACCAAACTCAAACTGCCAATGATTCGCCATACAAACTAGGCCAAAGTGTCAAACACAACAGCTTTGGCGAAGGCGTGATAACAGACATGAGTGGCAAAGGTGACTACCTACAAGTTTTGGTACAATTTAACGACTTTGGACCAAAAGTTTTGGCAGTCAAATTTGCCAAACTAGAAATCATTTAATTTAATTATCTGATTCAACATCAATTGAATATTTGTGCTTGAATAAAGATCCGTATTGAGCCAACAATCCTTCAGCAGCACCGGCATTGGTGAATTGCTGAACAGCAAAACCAATCACTGGCAACCCAAACAAAGCTTGACCTGTTTCGGGCACAGAAGGGCCAGTCTCAGGAAAATCTAACACGGCCCATCCACTTTCAGTGAACCCAGTTGACCCTACAAATACTGACAGTTGATTCTGCGAACCCAAAACTGCAGTTGGAACTGTTGGAGACCCTGAGGGTAAATAAAAATCTAAAACATTGGTGCTTTGACACAATGCTGGATTAAGAGGCCTAGGTGGACATGGGCTACCTATACATATGGGTTCATTCTGGTAAGTAGATTCTCGATCCCAAAGGCTCCATGTAACAGTCTCACATGCATGAATGCCATCCCAAGGACTCATGAATGGTGCCACAACCTCGGCGCCGGTACTGTGAAGGTTTTTGGTTGGGAAATTAACCACCCACTCTGTTTTACCATTAATGAATTGTTCCAATGAATATTCATTGGTTACCTGGGTATGAGTCAAGACCGCTGAAACCGCCTGAAAACCATGCTCCCAAGTTGAAACTGAAACACCACCATCATCCAACATCACAGTGGACTCAGGAAAAGCCGAACTCAAATCTGGCAGTGTTGATCCCGGTGACGTATGAATTTCTGTTCCTTGCCAGAAATCTTGTAATGTAATGGCATCAAATGGAAAGGCGATGCCTTCTGCCACATTAACGATACTACCAGCTCCAATCAAACCGCCGCTGGCACCATCTAACTCGCCAAAACTCCAGGTTTCATCGTCAGACCAATCAGCAGCAATACTTGCACAATTTGCCGGTACACCAATACCGTTCTGATCAACCCAAGCAATTGCCTCACCGGTTAATACACCCATTTCATAGATTTCCAAGTACCCTTCTGTGGCCCTTTGCATGCTGAGATTATCAGTATCCAAATCTGTATCAATGATAAAGGGTAATAATTCTTGGCCTGCTTTATTTAAAAAGGGCGCACACGATTGATCTGCAGTGACGTGTATTGCACTCGGCTCACCAACATGGTCTAGGACGGTTGAAGTAGCAGGAACCAAGGCCCCTGTCCAAACATCATAGGCACTTAAATACACATTGAACGAAAGTACTTCAAGTCCAATATCACCTTCCAAGAACCGCAACCTAATGGCTTTCGAATCTGGAGTGGTATTAACCACTGAATACAAGGTATTGAGGTTATTGTTTACTGTGTAGTAAGGATAAATCAACACTTCTCCCTTGCCATTGTGATTCTGCTGTACTGACCATGCATTTGGAACAACACACAACATAAAAAACATCCCTATAACTTGTTTCATTTTCTTCTCCTCTATTTTTGCATAAGCCTAATTAACTTCAATTTCCTCAGTCACAACCAATCCTTTGTGCACAAACAAACTGCCATATTGCGCCAATAATCCTTGTGCAGCGCCCGCATTGGTGAATTGTTGTACCATAAATCCGGTTACCGGCAAGCCTTTAAATTCAACTCCAGAAACGGGTATCATTCGATTGTCTCCACTATATAACTGCACTCTCGCCCAACCATTTTCAGTTGCATGAGAGACTGTTACACCTGGTAGACTGTATTTATTATCAGCACCTAGAATTCTTGTAGTGGATGGAATCGCTGTGGTTAATGGTGACAAAAACTCTAACACATTGCTCGTATAACAAGTTTTGGGAACACGAGGTCGAGGTGGGCATGGAACCCCACCACAAAACCAATCTGGGATAACAGTCTGTTCACTTCGATCCCAAGTCAATATAGAATATTCATCACAAGACTCACTACCAGTCCAAATTGAAGAAAAAGGGGCCGCTTCGATATTGGTAATCTGACTGGTGTGATACGACTTAGTCGGAAAAGTCAAAACCCACTCAGTTTTGCCATTAGCAAATAAATCAAAGGCATATTCATTATAAATTTCACTGTTCATAAAAATGGCCGAAACAGCTTCATACCCTGTTGACCACTCAGATATGGCCAACTGGCCATTGGCTAACAGTACCCTAGATTCAGGAAAAGCCGAATCTAAATTAGGAGTGGTACTACCTGGTGAGGTATGTTCTACAGCTTGCCCCCAAAAGTTATCCAGTGCCGAAGCATCAAATGAAAAAGCCAACCCTTCTGTGACATTAACCAAGGATGCTGAACCTGAAATACCACCTGTGGGTTCTTGTATAGGTGTCAACGACCAATCACCTGAGATCCATGCTTGCTCAATGGCATCACAATCTTGTGGAATACCCGTAATATCATGACTGACTGCTATAGCAGCATCATCTGCGAGCACACCTAATTCATAAACCTCAAAGTGCCCATCTCTGACTCTTATCATTAAGTCATTTGGCCCATCCTGATCAATTAGATAAGGCAGAAACTCCTGTCCACTTTTATTCAGAAATGGTACACATGAAGTGTCTGAAGACACATGCAAAACACTCCTTTCACCAACATGACCAGTTATGGTTGAGCTTGTAGGGATCAATGCACCTGTCCAAATATCGAAAGCTGATAAATAGACATTAAAGTCCAGCACCACTTGGCCATTTTCTCCTTCTAAAAATCTGACTTTTAGTGCTTTGCCCTGATCGGTGGTGTTAACAATTGAATACAATGTATTCAAATCATTGTTAACAGTATAGTAAGGGTAGATAAGCACTTCACCCACACCTTTTGAGTTAATCTGCACAGCTTTTAAGTCACCAGAGATATAACAAAGTACAAAGGCTAAAATAAGTTTAAGCCTAATATTCATTCTGAATCCTCTGTGACCACCAATCCTTTATGCACAAACAAACTACCATATTGCGCCAATAAGCCTTCTGCAGCACCTGCATTGGTAAACTTTTGCACAGCAAAGCCAGTTACAGGCAACCCAATATAACTGGTACCTGATACGGGTGTCATGGTTCTGTCATTGTCAAGAATCAAATCAATGTCAGCCCAACCATTCTCTGTAGCAACAGAGTTCACAACGCCACTGACTGAAAGTAGATTATCAGATCCCAAAACCTTAGATCTGTCCTGTGGGGAATCTGCTGGGTGAATAAACTCAATTACATTACTGGCATAACACAATTCAGGTAAAGGAGGTGACGGTGGTGGAGTACCTATACAACACAAATCACTTGGATTGATCTGTTCTTCCCGATCAAAGATTTTTATGTCAAACGATTCACAAGCATGCGCACCATCCCAAAGACTGCTATAGGGCGCAATCGCAGCATCTACATCATAAGAGTGAAATTTCTTGGTAGGATGGGTAATCACCCATTCAGTTTTACCATCAATAAAAGCATCATAAGCATATTCATTATATACATTGGCAGCCATCAACACCGATGAAACAGCCTCAATTCCAGTTGCCCATTCTGAATGAGCCAATTCACCACTGTTCAATAAAACAGTAGATTCAGGAGAAGCAGAACTCAAGTTCGGTGTTAAACTACCTGGGTCAGAATGTTCGCCAGCTTGTTGCCAAAAATTCTCCAGTGCGATGGCATCATAAGAAAGCGACAAACCTTCAGCCACATCGACTATGGACGCCGAACCAAACAGTCCACCAGAAGGAGGGTTTTCAGAGTCACCATTCCACTCACCTCCATTTATCCAGAAATTCTCGATAGTTGTACAACTTGCAGGAATTCCAATTCCACCATGATCAGCAACTGTTGCAGTCAAACCAGTAAACACTGCCATTTCAAGCACCTCAATATACCCTTCTCTAGACCTGAGCATGTCATTGTTAGGCTGATCTAAATCAATGATGTATGGTAAAAATTCTTGCCCAGCTTTGTTTAAAAATGGCGCACAAGTTGTGTCTTCTGTGACATGAGAAATACTGGACTCGCCTACATGACCTGGTATGGTTGATGGTGAAGAAATCAATGCACCTGTCCATACGTCAAATGCGGACATATACACATTAAATAACAGGACTTCATGGCCAATTTCACCTTCATTGAAGCGGATTTTAATGGCCTTGGTGTCAGCAGTTGTATTAACGATTGAATACAATGTGTTCAAATTGTTATTCACTGTATAGTAGGGGAAAATCAACACTTCACCCACGCCTCTTGGGCTGACTTGAACCGCTGTTGAGTCAAAACTAGCCCAAGTTAGGACTGCCATCATCAATGTTTTTAAATTCATTTTTATCATCATAATCTCCTTTATTGTGAAATCACCAAACCTTTGTGTTTAAATAAACTGCCATATTGAGCCAACAACCCTGCGCTTGCTCCTGAATTGGTAAATTGTTGAATTGAAAACCCAGTAACTGGGATACCTTTTAAGCTTACTCCTGAGATGGGTGTCATGACTTGGTTATCAAATAAGAAGGACATTTTTGACCACCCACTTTCAGTCGCATGAATAAGCTCAACAGGAACCATGCTCATTTTATTATTCGCGCCAAGAACCTCCGTACTGACATCAGCAATGTTATCTGGCCCCAGAAATTCTATTACATTGCTGGAGAAACATAATTCCGGATCATCGTTGTTTACCGGTGGACATGTAATCCCGCCGCAATGAAAGGGTGGATCTTGCTGTTCTGCTCGATCCCAGTGAGAAATTGAAAATTTATCACAGGCTTCAAAGCCATTCCAGTTTTGGCTAAAAGGGGCTGAAATTGCCGACTCTGGATTCACGTGATATGATTTTGTTGGGAAAGTTAAAACCCATTCGGATTTACCATTTATAAATGTGTCATATGCATATTCATTATAAACTTCACTGTTCAACAACACGGCTGAAACCGCTTCAAAGCCTGCAGACCAATTCGATCTGGCTGCTACTCCATTGGAAAGCAATACACTGGACCGTTTATGCGACGAATTTAAATCTGGAGTGATGCTGCCAGGTGAAGTATGTTCGCCTCTACCCAACCAAAACCTATCAAGAGCAACCGCGTCAAATGAAAATGAGATACCCTGACTGACATTGACTAATGAAGCTGCGCCGTATAGTCCCCCTGTTGGATTCTCTAACTGATCTAAAGCCCAATCTCCACTGTCCCATGCCGCCTGAATGGCTGCACAATCTGATGGAACACCTTGAGAGGAATGCACAACCGCGGCTAATGCATCTCCAGAAAGTACACCCATTTCAATCACTTCGAAATGACCATCTCTGGCTCTTTGTAAATCATTATTACCCAGGTCTAAATCAAGCAAAAAGGGTAAAAACTCTTGCCCACTTTTTACTAAATAGGGGGCACAAGTAGTGTCATTGCTTAAATGAAGAACTGTGGGTTCACCCACATGCCCGGCAACAGTTGAAGTGCTCGGTACCAATGCCCCAGTCCAAACATCAAAAGGTGAAAGATAGATATTAAAGTCAAGTACATCTTGACCATTCATTCCTTCCAAAAATCTGACTTTCACTGCCTTGGCTTGTGCCGTGGTATTAACGATTGAATACAATGTATTTAATTCGTTATTAACGGTGTAATATGGGTAGATCAATACTTGACCCATTCCTTTTTCACCCAATTGAACTGCCATGGACTGATAGCTAGTCACACTTAATGGAATAACTGAAAGTAGTTTATACTTGTGCTTCACGGGCATTTTCATCCTTAAAAACATTGTTTAGAAGCGAACTATTCTACCTGATCTTTTTTTAAAATAAACCCATTCTTGTCATCAAATAAGCGCTAAATCTTTGAAATACAATTCAATTAACAGGAATTTAACCAACATCGTATTTCTAATTCTTGTGAACACAAAAAAGGTGCCAATATCAGTTTGGCACCTTGTTTCACTCCCTGTTTTATTTCAATGAAATCATTCCATACCGTTTCTGAATATATAATCTGGATTGAGTTCCATGTCTCTATCAACCAACGTTTCACTGCCGGATATAACAAGTGGGCTGGCATCTAATGGATTACAGTTTCCATCGATGCAATAGGCTCCACCATACATCACATCTAATAAAGCACCATTATTGGACGTGGTTAAATAATATGTCCCTGCCGGAAACCCAACTGTCATGTAATTACCATCGTTATCTGTTTGATAGCTTCCAAAAAATTCACCTGAGCTGTCATAAACATTGACATCAATACCACTGGCTGGCACCTGGTTGAATTTATTCCTGACTTGTCCTGTGATGGTGCCACCAGGGTTTAAGCCAAAATCATAAACAGTACCACCGACACCATCAAGACCATTGGCAGATTCAATACCTGGTCCGCCAAGGACTATGGGGTCGCCTGTAGTCACATCACAAGCTGATCCAGGGCAAGGTGTACCATCAAATAATATATCAATCCAGCCACCAGCTTCCGTTTGGTTTAATCCCATAAAGGGTAAGTTTGAACCATTATTGGTAATCGCATAATATGTTCCAGCTGGTAAACCATGAACCGTAAAATCACCCAATTCATTGGTAGTGGCCCAATTTGCAAAGTTGCCTGCTGCATCATAGACCAATACATGGACTTCAGGAATAGGCGTACTTGAACCCAACTCTGTGATGGTTCCAGAAAAACTAAAACCGGGTGATAAAGCAAAATCTATACCTGTCACTGTAGCCGCTGCAGCTTCTGCCACGGGATCCCTGGGGTCCTGACGAACATAGGCACTTACTGTTACATTGCCATCGGTTAAATCACAGGTAACACCAGGGCAATCGATGTTGCCGCCTGGGGCATATTTTTGCATCACATAAGGTGAATTGAATACTGCATTGAACATGGTGCCTGTTCTGACCGAATATGTTCCAGGGGGTAATGCCCTTCTGGAAATATATGACCCATCTGGCCCGATATCTGCACCACCAGCAACCGCTCCGGTTGAATCGTAAAACTGTACATATTGTGTTTCTGCAGAAACAATCGGCATCCCAGTCGCTAAATCAGTGACCGTACCACTGATTTTACCACCATAATTCAAGAGGAAATTCACCCCTAACCGTTGTTCTGCAACTCCCAGTACCACTGGATCACCACCAGCACCACGATCGCAACCACTCCAGGGACAATGAATGTTTTCGAACAATTCCCTTTGGAAAAATTCCCTACCTAAATCACCACCCTGTACGAAATACATGCCAGGCAGCAACCCACCGACCTTATATTGACCATCTGCCATTGGTTCGAAATCAGTACCATATAACAATTGTGTCGCCAAAACCCTATTTGAGTCATTGAAAAAATAGACGAGGCCTAACTGCTGAACAGTTTCTGTGGGATAGTCATTGTTCAAAATAATTCCAGATATACTGGCACCCACTTCTAGTGAGAAATCAATATTTGCGGTGGTAGCACCATTGACTAACAACAGCGAATCTCCTGCCCCATCGTACAACAAAGTGGTACAAGCATTGCATTGGATGTTGTTATAAATCTCAGGAATGTGCACATTATTAAGGTCAATTTTTGGATCCAGGTATGCGCGGTAATCACCTGCAGGAATGCCTGAAATGGTATAATTTCCTGATCCATCGAAGACTGCGGGCAAGTACCAATAATCGTCTAAATCTGCTGCATTAAACAGGTTAACAGATAAAGTTTCAACACCAGCCAACGACACTTCATCTATAACTTGGCCAGTGACCACAGCCCCGATAGTTAACAAGTAATCTATACCATTTCTGACTTCTGCAGCAGTTAAGGATATTGTACTGTCAACATCAGGTGAACAACTACCGCACTGCACAGTCCCAGTTGAAGACCACATGGCATCGATATAAACATCTGCACCATTTTGAATAATTGAATAATAATCACCGGCGGGCAACCCTCTGAATGTGAATGCCCCTGATACATCTGTATTTGCCCCCAAAGAAAAGTTCGATGGGCTCACACCTTGAAGTTGCACCCAAATGCCTACAACATCACCTCCATCACTGACATGTCCTGAAATAACAGCACCTACTTCAAGATCAAAATCGATACCTGTGGTGCTGACACCATCCCCTAAAACTATAGTACTGCCAGCATCAGGCTGGCAATATTGGCACTGTACCATCACATTACCAGTTGACCACATGACATCAATGTAATCATCAATAGAATCATTTGCAACGACATAATAATTTCCGGCTGCTAAGGCAGAAAAGTTATATGTGCCAAATTGGTCAGTCAAGACAGAATCGACAAAGAAGTAGCCATCAGCATTCATTAAAGTAACAGTCACATTCTCAGCATCAATTGAACTGACTTGCACCGTTCCAGAAATGGATGCCGTGCCACCGCCTTGAAGTTGAGGCATTTGGTTTTCGGCCAAACTTAAACTTTGTTTTTGTAGGTAATCAAGTCTTGCCACTTTATTGTTGTAATCTAGCTGAGTTATCCTATTCTCATCCAACAATTCAGTTAAAACCAAACGTTCTGCTGCAAAACTACCTTGTTCATTGGCATCTACACTCAATACCACACACATCGCTAATACAATGATTACAAATTTCATACACCTCTCCCTATAAATCAGATACTTAAACCAGGTAAATATGTTACTGCGAAAGTGTTTATTGCGCTAAAATTTTATGATTTTTTTTCAAAGCAACAAGAAATCAGTGAATTAATTCACATTTTAATTAGTTGTTAATCATGGTTTTATTTGTTTGAACCAACATCAGTCATCACTGCCAAATGTAGATACGGTGTTCAATAAATCTCCATTATTCAATGGAATTTGTTGAGACCATTCACAACCTGGGCCTAGCCTGTCTGCCATCAGATCTGAATTATCATCACCAAATTGACAAGGGCTGAGAGTCTGCCAAACGCCACCTGCTGGATCAACAGTTAATCCATCCAGGCTGTTATATAAATATGTAGATAGAATTTGAGCACCTGTCGCACAAGCATGTTGGCCAATTAACTCAGCATCTGTTGGATTCAAGCCTGCATTAAATAACAGGGATTCATAGGCTGTTTCGGTGTCTTCACATAAACATATAGGACCACACAATATTTCTTGAGTTGGGTTTTCAAAGTTGTGATATTCAATCACCATATCTATCATGACTTCATTGACAAACTTGTCAAAAGAATTAATTGTTTCCTCTTGAGTTAAACCTGGCAACATCACTTGTTCAATCACGCCTCGGAAAAGTTCGCCATAGGGTACGTTCATACTATGGGCAGGCAATGACAATTGATTGTTGTCAATTACTGTTGTATCCACAAACGATGAAACCGTTAAAGTGGGGTTTCCTGTAACTTCCCTTAATGTTTTAATGAGCGGATCACAAATTTCATTGGGATCTAAAATACAAGCAAAATTCCAATCAATCTCTAACGCAAAGTAACTGTGTGAAGAATTGGGTATTATGCCATTGATATCGGGCTCAGTAGGCAATTGGATAGATCCTATCAATTTAGGATTATTCAACAGTTCACTGAAGTCAACAGTCACTGCTGCTGAATTTCCTATATAGTCCGGAAACCTTTCAAAAAACGCAGCATCAAATACCTGTGACATCATTAATTCAGCAAACTCAGGATCGATTAAACCTCCCTCAACTTCAGGTATTGACAAGGTCACGGCCGCAATATTCTCAACAGGAAATTCAAAAAAATCCAGCAATGCATCCACATGGTCTCCTGACTGAGGTGTGCCGTCGGTCATTGGATTTCTAGGGTAAGCCGAGCCAAAATCATGTACAGTTTTAACTTCGTATTCACCACTGAATGCATTCAAATCATCAAAACCGTTTTTAAAAATCAGGTCACCAGCAAATGCAGTCGAAAAATATCCGCTCAAGATTACACAAGCGACAATAAAATAGTTGTTCATACCAGTTCTCCAGTTAATTAGACAGAACCCTTAATTCAATAGTTACTCAGGCTCATAAAGGCATACAACGAATGTCGAACAAAGGGACATGCAAGGCTTAGTTAACCAACTATTTTTATCAAATCAACTGACAGAAGAAAGATTGGGGGGGGCACCAATGATTGACTTAGAATTAATGACACTGTCAAACAACATGAGACTTAATTCTGTAAACCTCATGTTGAAGACTTGATCAATGCTGTGCTGAAACTTTCCCCATCATTTCTTGGCTTTTTTAAAGGCATCAGCCAATGCACCCGCAAAGGCACCTTGATTGGCACGGCTTTGGTTATTCCGCGACCGGTTTTGAGCGTGGGAAGCATTTTGGTTTTTGTTGTTACGAGCTGATTTGTTTTGACTATTTGCGACCGTTTTGGCTTGACCGCCATCACCCGATTTTGCACTCAATGAAATACGCTTACGTTGAGGGTCGACCTCTAAAACTCTGACTTTAATGACTTGTCCCGCTTTCACCACATCGGCTGGATCTTTGACATACTGATCTGCCAACTCAGAAATGTGAACCAAACCATCTTGATGCACCCCCACATCAACAAAAGCACCAAAAGCAGTGACATTCGTGACCACACCTTCAAGACGCATGCCCACTTTGAGGTCTTTGATTTCATGGACTTGATCGTCAAAGTTGGCAGTCTTAAATTCGCCACGTGGGTCACGCCCAGGTTTCTTCAACTCTTCAATCACGTCTTTAATGTTGGCCACACCATATTGGTCATTGGCAAAATCATTGGGATTCAATTGACTCAAGGGACCCATTTGACCGATGACTTGTTCGATCTGTGAATTCAAATGCGTCAACATGTCATTAACCAAAGGATAAGCTTCAGGATGCACTGCTGATTGATCCAAAGGTTGTTCACCACCTCTGATGCGCAAAAACCCAGCGCATTGTTCAAACATTTTGTCCCCTAAACGTGCCACCTTAAGTAACTGTTTGCGGTTTTTAAAACTGCCATTGGTGTCTCGGTATTTGACAATCTCTTGAGCTACAGAATCTGAAACACCAGCCACATACTTCAGCAAAGGAGCAGATGCAGTGTTTACATCTACGCCTACTTTATTCACACAATCCTCAACACAATCACCCAATGCTTTGGTTAATTGGGCTTGATTCACATCATGTTGATATTGGCCTACACCGATCGCCTTGGGGTCGATTTTAACCAATTCTGCCAAAGGATCCTGTAATCGCCTGGCAATTGAAACTGCACCACGGTAGGACACATCCAAATCTGGAAATTCTGCTGCCGCTGAAGCCGATGCCGAATAAACAGAAGCCCCTGCTTCCGAAACCATGATTTTTTGCGCTTTAATATCAGCATTCTGTTTGATCAGTTCAGCTGCCAATTGATCAGTTTCACGCGAAGCCGTACCATTACCAATGGCAATCAATTTGACTTGATGTTTGGCACACAATTTCACCAATGTTTGTTTGGCTTGTTCCCATTGTTTTTGTGGTGCATGAGGGTAAATAACGGCGGTATCCAATAATTTACCATTGCCGTCGACCACCACTGTTTTAACACCTGTTCTGAAGCCTGGATCTAAACCCAAAGTCACCAACCCACCCGCTGGCGCTGCCAACAACAAATCTTTTAAATTGCGGTTAAATATTTGAATGGCATCCTCATCAGATTGTTCACGTAAATGTGACAACAGTTGTAAATTCAATTTCAACTGTAACTTGGCTTTCCATGCCAATTCTGTGGTTCGATTCAACCACTCAGATTGTTCAATGTCCCAGCCAGTATGGTGTACCAACCGACCCATGGCAGGGTGTGTAACAAGTTGTTCATCCAACACATCTTTATGGTCGATATTGATTGACAAAACGCCCTCATTTCGACCACGCAACAATGCCAACATCCGATGAGATGGAATTTTATTAACGGCTTCTGAGAAATCAAAGTAATCTTTGAATCGAGCAGCCTTTTGATCATTCTCTTGGCCTTTCATGACCTTGGATATCACCACGCCTTGGCTCCACAGCCAATCGCGCAGTTCTTGAATTAAATCCGCATCCTCGGCCAAATCTTCCAAAGCGATCTGTCTGGCACCGTCTAAAGCCGCTGCTGCATCTTTAACATGCAGAGCCTCGTCATCACCATTGCTGTGAATAAATTCAGCCGCCAGTTCATTCACATCTGTTGCAGGATTTGCAATGATTTGTTGTAACAATGGCTCCAATCCAGCCAGTCTGGCTTTTTGTGCTTTGGTTTGTCGTTTTTTCTTGAAAGGCAAGTACAAATCTTCCAAACGGGTTTTGGTCTCCGCTGTCATGATTGACTGTTTTAAAGCATCGGTTAATTTACCTTGCTCATCAATCGCTTTGAGAATGGTTTCACGTCGGTCATCCATTTCTCGTAAATAACTCAGCCGCTCTTCCAATTGACGCAGCTGTGTGTCATCCAAGCCGCCAGTGACTTCCTTTCGATAGCGAGCAATAAATGGCACTGTGTCACCGCCGTCCAACAATTCGATGGCACTTTGGATTTGATTGTTTTTGGCATTGATTTCCTTTGCGATGAGACTGATGTGGTTGTGATTTTTAGTTGGTTGACTGGCCACTGTGAATTTCCTTTATCCTGCTGAAAAGTGCCGCATTTTAGCATGTGATAGAGGTTGTTTTACAAGTTGATTTTCATCCCGCGATACGCCACCTGAAACCCAAGGGCTTTAACTTGTTTGGTGGCTTCGCTGTTTGGGTTCAACAATGGGTTGGTGTGATTGAAGTGGATAAAGATCACTTTGTTTTTATCAGTTGGTGACAGGTCTTTGAATAGACCCATGCTTTCTTCAACAAATGGATGTGGAATTTCACTCATATCACGTCCAGGGATTTCACCATTGGCGAAGAAGGTGGCATCAAGCAAAGCATAATCCACTTGATTGATTTCGTCTGCGATGTTTTTATCCCACAAATGCCACTTATTGATGTCTGGAATAAACAAAGCAGATTTATTCGGGCCACTGATGACATACCCAACTGTTTCAGTGTACTCATCGCGATGTGGAACCAGTATAGGTTTAATAGTTATGAGGTCATTAAATCGCACTGGCATTCCATGATTTAAATCATGTAGCAGGATATTTTTGTACGCGGCTAATTGGCTCCACGGACCATTATCCTGTAGATATTTTTTGAATCTTGGCATCACATACACTGGCACGTTTTTCGACCCCGCTGCCTCATGTCCCATGTGCATTAAACCCGTATAATGCCCCATATGCCCATGCGTGAGAAAGATGCCATTCAACACATATTCATCATCTGGAGCCAGGGTATGCAAATGGTACATTTGTTCCCGGATATCAGGTGTGGCTTCAAACAAATATTTTTGTTTGAATTGATGATCAATAAGTGTCAATGAAGTGGCATATTTTTTGTTGTTGGCATCATCCCAACCCGCTTGGCAGTGGGGTTTGTAACAATTCAATTGTGGGTATCCGGCATCTTGTGCGACACCCAATACCACCAACTCTACTTTTTCTTGTTCAGCTTGTGTTGGCTCACTGGCTTGTATCACACAAGTTGAAAAACCCAGCAACATCATGATCAGCTTTTTGTTTGTCATGTTACTTTCACTCTTTTTCTGATCATCATATCATGTAAATTCAAGATTATATTTGTGACTTTTGGTATTCGCATTCAGGTAGATAATGTGTCATGATCATTGATTCTAAAAAGCTTAAAGACTTAACTATGAAAAACTGGTTGATAAGACCCATCTTAAAAGGTGCTTTGGTGACCTTGCCGATATTAATCACAGCCTGGATTGCCTGGTCAGCACTTAAATGGTTGAACGGCTTAGGCCTGGCCGCATTAACCACTTTGCACATGGACTTTCTCACATTTCCAGGCAGCGGCTTGATTATCATGCTGGTCCTTTTGTTTTTAGTGGGTTGGTTACTAAAATTCAGTTTTATTGACTGGTTTTACCAGCGCATTGAAAACACTGTGATGCGATTTCCTGTGATTAAAACCTTGTATGGTGCAGTCAAAGATTTCGCCAATATGTTTGATAAATCAAAAGACAAAAACCAACAAGTCGCTTTGGTCGATTTACATGCCCAAGGCATGGGTATGATGATTGGAATCATTACATCAGACCAGTTACCCACTAAAATTACTGATGTTGTGAATGACAGCTCAGAAGGCAAATTACTGACTGTCTATATTCCGATGAGTTATATGGTCGGTGGCTTTACGATGTTTTTACCAGAAAACAAAGTAAAACCAGTCGACTGGTCATTTGAAGAAGCCATGCGTTTTGCTTTAACTGCTGGGGTTTCACAAGATACTCAGGTCGCACCCACAAAGACTAACTAATACTCATGAAAAAACACTGTCATTCTGACCGAGGAACGAGTGGAAGAATCTCCAACAGCTCGCGGAATATCAATTCTATAAATTCAGCCCAGCGTTATGAGATCCTTCGGCTTCGCTCAGGATGACAATACGCCATGTCATTCTGACCGAGGAACGAGTGGAAGAATCTCCAACACCCCACGTTGAAGAACACTGTCATTCTGACCGAGGAACGAGTGGAAGATTCTCCAACACCCCACGTAATTCCTAATACTATAAATTCAACCCAGCGATATGAGATCCTTCGGCTTCGCTCAGGATGACAATA
>JBPOFV010000011.1:0-15154 GCA_051252335.1 Marinicella sp.
GAAACCATTGAACCGTTATATCTTGGAGAAAACCTTGAAAAAATGGGATCCATATGCGGCTCAAAAAAAAACAATAAAACCAGCGAAAACACCGAGCAAGAATGAAAAGAATGATGACAAGGAAGCAATTAATTCTAAATGGTTAAACACCCGCGCTTTGGCTGAAATCAAAGCTTTTATGGGTGATGAAACCAACTCCTTGTTAGATTTATTTCAACAAGAGTCACCTAATATGTTGAACCAACTCAACACCTTTCGACAAACCAATGATTTTAAAGAAGCACGACAAATTGCGCATACATTGAAATCGACGGGTGCTAATATAGGTGCAACAGGTTTTAGTCACTATTGTAAAAAAATTGAAGCCGCTGCCATTGAAGAACAGAACAAAGAAGTCGTAGAAAACATTCAAAATGCTCGTAAAGCCTATTTATTAACAGTCAAAGAAATCAAAAAATACCAACAGTTATGATTTAATCTACCCGCGTTTTAAGACTCAATAAGCAGGTTTCATTCAGTTTCCGTTCAGAAAAGTGCATTCTGAGCCAATTGATTGGTATCTATCTGATTTCATGGTTGATTCTGTGTCTGGCGCATAGTAAATTACACGGCCTTTGACCAAAAGTTGACCCATGAAAAGTATCCTTGTCTTACTCTTGACATCCACCCTTGCAATTGCACAAGAAATTGGGGAAGCAGATTCTGCTACAGATGACAACATTGAATCCTTAGCACCTCTTCAGGTAACTGCCAGTAAAACAGCCACCTCAACAAATGACAGCGCCACAGCTGTATCGGTTGTAACCCGAGATGAAATTAAAAATAAACCCAATACTTTACTACCCGATTTATTAAGACAAGAGTCTGGTGTGTATATCCAACAAACCACACCAGGTCAGGCCGTTCCCATCATTCGTGGATTAAAAGGTTCTCAAAACGTCCATTTAGTTGATGGTATGCGACTAAATACAGCCTTTTTTCGCAATGCACCCAATCAATACTTGGCCTTGGTTGACTCCTTCATGACTGCACAAATCGAGGTGGTTCGTGGACCTGCCTCCGTATTGTATGGTGGTGATGCTTTAGGTGGAGTGGTCAACGTGCTTACACATACGCCTGAGTTTTATTCGCCAAACTGGGAAATCAAAGGTCAATTTTATAGCTCTTGGGACAGCGCCGATGAAAAATGGATCAGTCATGTTGGCACTGATTTTGGTAACAACAAAATTGCATCAACCATCGGTATCAGTTACCAGGACATTGGCCAAAGGGAAACCGGTGCAGGTCAAACCATCCCGTTTACAGCTTATACATCTCGTTCATTGAACAACAAATGGGTGTTCAACACCTCTGATGCCTCTAATTGGATATTTGATCTACAATATACACATCAACCAAGCACCCCACGTGTTGATAACCTGGTGGCTGGGTTTGGTGAAACTGAACCAGAATCATTGGTTTATTTGTTTCAACCCAATGAACGCTTGTTCTCACATTTGAAATACACCACAGCCAATACAACCGATTGGTTTGATTTGGCCAATTTTCATGTGGCTTATCAAAAAATAACCGACAATCGTTACAGCCAACCCCTGTCGGCAAGTCGAACTGACACCGAACAAAACAGCAGCGAATTGATCAGTGTGCAAGCCGATTGGAGCAAAGCATTGGATGATGACAGTATGTTGGTTTATGGTTTCGATACATACCTTGATACCATCTCAAGTGCCAGACAAAGGGTACTTTCTGATGGTACAGACATCCCTCGTGATTCCCGTTATCCAGACCAATCGAAAATGCAACAAATAGGTCTTTACGTCGACTGGCACCAATATTTTAATAACCATGAATTTACCATCGGTGGTCGCTACAGTGATTATGACATTGATTTAAACAGTCCTGACATTGCCGATGACCAGCTGCATCTAACAGACCTCACTTGGCATGCCAGTTGGCTGTATAAAATCAATGAAGCAGACCGAATCTTTGCCAATTTAGGCCGTGGTTTCAGGCCTCCCAATATATTTGATTTAGGCCAAGTAGGAGAACGTTCCGGCAATCGATTTAATGTGATAAACCCTGCCTTAGAACCTGAAACTGTGTTGTCATTTGACTTAGGCTATAAGCATGCTGGTAATGGGTGGCAAGCTGAAGTTGTGGCTTTTGTTGCCAGATATCAAGATGTAATTGCCTCGGTTGAAACCGGTGAAGTTACTGCAGACGGACTTGATGTTGTTCAATCACAAAATATCAACGAAGTTGATATCTATGGAATAGAAACAGACTTAAATTACTATTTCAACAATGGCGGCCATTTGTTTGCCAATTTGACTTTCACTCATGGCACCGAAAACACGGCCGATGGAGAAGGCCCTGCAGATCGCATGCCACCAACATTTGGGGTGGTTGGGTACCAACAAGATCTCAACAACCAATGGAAAATTCGTTCTCAGGTCAGATTTGCCAACACTCAAGACCGTTTGAGTGAACGAGATTTAACCGACGCCCGCATCAATCCATTTGGCACGGGTGGTTTTGTGGTATATGATACGCACTTTACTTGGCAGCAAGGCATCGACAGTCAAGTCAGACTGGGTGTTGAAAATATTTTTAATAAGAAATACCGCGAGCATGCTTCAGGTTTAGATGCACCTGGTAGAAATTACCACGTTTCTTTTTACTATGATTTTTAAAGGTTAAATCATGTTGATATTCGAAAAGTCCAAAGCCGGTCGTACCGCCACCGCACAATCTCCTGATGAAGTTGATGTTTCCAACTTAATCCCCGAACACTATCAACGTGGCAGCAGATTAGGCATGCCACAAGCCAGTGAATTAGATGTGGTCAGACATTACACTCAGTTAAGCCAAAAGAATTTTTCCATTGATACCAACTTCTACCCACTGGGTTCTTGCACCATGAAATACAACCCCCGTGCTTGTAACTCTCTGGCCATGAAAAATGAATTTTTAGCCAGGCATCCATTGGCTCATCCGAGCTTGTCGCAAGGCTATTTGGCCTGCATGTATCACTTGCAACAAATTCTTCAAGCTGTCACCAACATGAAAGGTGTGTCCTTAACGCCTATGGCCGGCGCTCAAGGTGAGTTTTCTGGGGTTGCCATGATCAAAGCCTATCATGATGACCGACAAGATTTTGCTCGGCGTGAAATCATTGTGCCAGATGCGGCACATGGAACCAACCCAGCTACCGCGATCATGTGTGGCTACAAAGTAAAAGAAATTCGTACCGATAAGGACGGTAATGTTGATATGGATGCATTGGAAGCAGCCTTAGGCCCACAAACAGCCGGTATCATGTTAACCAATCCATCGACCCTGGGCGTGTTTGAAAGTCGCATCAAAGAAATTGCCAGTAAGGTTCATGCAGCCGGTGGTCTGTTGTACTACGATGGCGCCAATTTGAATGCTATCCTGGGTAAAACCAATCCAGGTATCATGGGATTTGATGTGATTCACATGAATTTACATAAAACATTTTCAACCCCACACGGTGGTGGTGGGCCAGGCTCTGGTGCCATTGGCGTGAGTGAACGCCTGTTGCCATTTATGCCGATCCCCTATGTGGGTAAGAATGAACAAGGCTATCACTTCATCACCGAAAAAGAAGCCCCTAAAACCATAGGCCAGTTATCTACATTTGCTGGCAATGCCGGGGTTAACCTACGCGCATACATTTATGCCTTATTAAACGGCTCTCAAGGCATGCAAAGAATTTCTGAATTTGCTACCTTGAATGCCAATTATTTAATGAAGCGACTGGAAGCTGTCGGATTCGATTTGGCTTTCAAAAATCGTCGAGCCAGCCACGAATTTATTGTGACGCTGAAAAGACAAGCCAAGGAATTGGGCTTAACGGCCAGCGATCTGGCCAAAGCCTTGTTAGATCAAGACATGCATGCACCAACCGTCTATTTCCCACTGTTGGTGGCAGAATGTTTGTTGATCGAACCCACTGAAACAGAATCAAAACAATCGATAGATGCGTTTGTTGAGGCCATGGCTAAAGTTTTAGAACAAGCCAACACAGATATAGACAAATTGAAACTCGCACCTTATACCACGCCTGTTCGCCGTATGGATGAAGTCAAAGCCGTTAAAGAACCCAATGTGGTTTTCAAAATTCATGGCTGATTCGGGCTTTCGCGGACCCAAGCAAATAATCAGGGCTTTTCAATGGTCCATGAAGGGGCTGAAAGCAACTTATGTTGCTGAAGCCTCTTTTCGTATGGAGGTGTATCTTTTTATCGTCTTGCTGCCAGCGGCCTATTTTTTAGCCCATTCACCCATCGACCTCATTTTGTTGATTGGCTCTGCCATGTTGGTGCTCTTGATTGAAATCATTAATTCCGCCATCGAAGCTGTGGTTGATTTGGTTTGTGGCGAGGAACAACATGAATTGGCAGGTCGCGCCAAAGACATGGGTTCTGCCGCTGTATTTATGGCCCAAATGATTGTCTTGCTGGTATGGGGTTTGATTTTTTACCAAAACGTTTTAGCCAACTGAATCCTACCAATTGCCAGTATTCGGCATTGATTGCCAAGGTTCTTGAATCGGCAAAGCATCACCCTGCTGTAACAACTCAATTGAAATATTATCCGGTGTTTTAATGAATGCCATACGACCATCTCGCGGCGGCCTGTTGATCACCACCCCTAAGTCCATTAAGTTCTGGCAGTAGGCATATATGTCATCCACAGCATAAGCCAAATGACCGAAATTACGACCCTCTGAATAGCCGCTTTCATCCCAGTTATGGGTTAACTCCACCATCGCCGACTCGTCTCCCGGCGCATGCAAAAAAACCAACGTAAACCGCCCTGCTTCTACATCCCGCCGACTGTGTTCTACCAAACCCATTTTATTGACAAAAAAATCCAGAGAAACGTCCAAATCACTGACCCGAACCATGGTATGTAAATATTTCATTGTTTGCTAACCGCCAAATCAATCATGTTAATCAAATCTGGTAAACAAAACAATGGTTTAAAATAATCATAATTTGTTGTACGATGATGTTAGTAAACAGGAGATGTGAACGTCATGAAGGCAGTGTCAGTCATTATATTGGTGGTTTTAACCTGGTCAGCCTCTGGGCAATATTTAACGCCTTTAATCAAAGAACAAATAGAAGGTCGATATGTTGGTTCAAGTATCATGACCGAATCTAAGCTCATCTATCAAACCCTAAAAGACGAATCCTATAGCCTTTGGTCTATGGAGCTGAAAACCAAAGTCAAAGAAAAAATCTATACTGGGATCAACAACAACTCGGTTGGGTCGCCTTTCTTGTTCAATGGTCTCGTTTACTTTTTCGCCCGTAATGAAAATTATGAAAGTAACTTGTGGCGCACTGATGGAACCGCTTCCCAAACCCAACTGGTCAGTAATGAACCAATTAGAGGGATGAGAATCAAGGACAACCAAATGTTCTTTGTTAATCAACAAAATCGACTGTCGCAATTTAAAAACAACACGATAGTTGAACTCCCCTTTATCACCAGTTCTCTCAATCATATTTGTGTGTTTGGTGAAGATAATTTGATTGTTCAAACCAATTCTGAAGCCGATGATACTTACACTTTCAAGCGCCTTAACAATGGTGTGATTACCAATGTTTATCAATACAAAGCCGTCAATAATTACCAAGCAAATTTCACCCTTTTCAAAGACAACTGTTTCTTTCAGTATTATGATTATGAAGATGGCTTAAAAGTGATTCAAATACCTTTACAAGGCCATACCAAGGAGTTTGCCGTCCATGATGACATTCCTCCCATCAAACGGGTCTTTACCCACCTCAATCGATTGTATGTCGTTGCAGGTACGGGTTATAACAAAAATCGAATTTACCGATTGACTCCAGATTTGTTTTCTTATGATGCCACTACAACCATTTCTGACAGGTACTTGTTCGGTACGCCTAGATCCCAAAATGATTTAATGGTCTCGGTCGTTACTCAAAATCAATATGAACCCTTTTCTCTGTATATGGTGTTGGATGCTGATTTAAACATCATCCCACATCATTACGGCTTTTACCAAGTCCCTTATGGCGGTCCAGCTGTGGTCGGTTCAGATTTATTATTGGCTACAAACACCTTCCATGAAGATGTGGTTCTGGAACGATTCAAACCAAATGGCGGACTTGATATCCTCAGCATCAAAGACCATTTTATTTATCGAATAATCAGCAATTCAGATGACTTTTATTTGGTGCTTGGTAATGATACTTTGGGTAGCACCAACATTTATGCCTTAACCGATAAACCCAATATTACACCCAAAATAAATGGCAACTGGATTGAGCCAGACATCATCAACCAAGGACTGGTGGTACAACAAGGGCAACGGCAAAACGGCTCTGAGTATGCATTCACCACTTTATATGTCTTTAACGAAGGCCGGCCATTGTGGCTGGCTGGCATTACCGAATTATCTACAGAACAGCAGACCCTAACAGTCGATCTGTACCAATATGACGGTTTAGAATTGTTTGAATTAGATGCCACTCCCGAACGGACCGTTTTTGGGCAATTGCAACTTGAACTGGAAACCTGTGATCAGATGAAAATCAGCATAAACAGCGACATATATAACCAAAGCATGAGTTTGTACCGTGTAGATGACACTTCATACAATCATTTGTGTGCACAGATTGAGCCCATCTTACTTGAAGGGCCTAATAGTGCGGCATTAGCCTTGGGAGTGGAAAATGAATAAGCTGTTGGCATTGGCACTATTATGCTATTCGATTGCGACACACAGTAAGACATGGTCACCGGTATTTATTGAACCAGATCATCTTAAGTTAGTAGATGAAGCGCCTCAAGTGGTAGAACAGAAACTGATATTCAGAGCTCATTTTCAGAACCACATAGGAATGTGGGTTTATGACAAAACAACCAATCAAACCACCAACCTGGTTCCACCGGTCGAAGATCAGCGCATACATCGAATGACCCAATACAAAGGTGAAGTCTATTTTCTGTTTGCTCCTGCAGATCAGCCATATACAAGTAAACTATGGAAAACCAATGGCACTTTAGCTGGCACCACACAAGTTTCCGAAATCAGGTTTTATGGTAGTTCATGGCCAGACCTAGATTTGGTTGTTCAAAATGGAGTGTTATATGGCAGAGGCGGTGGTGTCATTTTAACCTATGATGGAAATGTTTTCTCTCAGTATGGTTCAGAATTATATTCTGCCAACTTATCTAAAATATGTGTATTCTCAAACAGTGATTTTATAACCAACGACTATTTTGGGGAAAGAAGACTGGTGCGGGTTAATGGCTCAATTGAAACAGACTTAACGTCTGTAATCCCAGAAGAATTCCGACTGGTGAGTATGGTTGAAATAAATCAATCTTGTTTTATGCACATTGAACAAGGCTCTTCATACAATGATCCTGTTGATGTCATTAAAATCACTGAGTCAGGCGAAGTATCATTTTTCAGCGAAACACCTGGGCTGGAGTACATTCATCAAATCTTTGAATACGATGACAAAGTATTTGCCTTAAAGACTGGACCTGAATATTTAAGCGCTGCTTCTATGCTTGGGTTTGTTGGGGACACTACCACCATTGATTTTACCTGGACGCTAGAAAATGGGCGGTTTATCGAGCCTAAAATCGTCAGTGATAAATTATTCATCCAGTTCAACCAAAGACCAGGGTTCAATGCCAGGCATTATCTTTTGGACACTGACTTAAATCCTGAGTTAATCCGGTTGGCCCCAGACTACCAAAGCCCTCAACTGTTTATGAGTGACAGCATTCAAGCCATGGTATTTACCGATAGGGAACAGCGTGACCAGATAGAAGTAGATCTGATCAATGATGATCAAACTCTAGACTCTTGGCACTCTCAAGGGTTCACATTCAAGCATGCCACCACAACTGATACCACTGAGGAAATTTACTATGTCTTAAAGAGCCTGACCAATGGATCACTAGGTATTTATACCCTGAATGACGAACCCAGCATTGGCAAACTACTCAATGGGCTATGGGTAGCACCTGGCCTAAATAATCAAGGGTTGTCCATTCAACAAGGCCAGAGAGCCCTGGGATCTAATTACATAACTGTTACGTTTTATACATTCCGTGATGGTGATCCATTGTGGCTGGCTGGTGTTGCTGATTACCTGCCCAACCAACAATCCATTGACATTGATTTGTTCGAATATGCTGGCACCAACTTTCTGGAGTTGGTCGAAGAACCCAGCAAAGGTTGGTTTGGACAAATCAACTTACAAATGAGTGGCTGTGATCAACTTCAAGCAAGCATCAAACATGACAATCAATTGATTGATTTTAATATGCGCAGAGTTGATAACATCAACCACAAAACCCTCTGTTTAACCCAAATCAACCGCTGATTTGTGTGGTTTATTCAATGACTCAATTCACCAAATAGTTTACTGGGTTTTCTTCCCTCGATTCTTTTACCATATCCCTAACCGCTTTCAACATGGTCGGGGCGTGATAAGGAATGCCATCTTTGATGGTCCAAACAATGCCTCCTGTGCTGTCATCACCGGTCAGTGGTTGAATGTTTCGGGGTAATAGCACCGATAAATCTGCCATTGGATTTCCACTCACTATGACCAAATCTGCGGTGTAGCCGATGCGGACTTGGCCCAAGGTGTTGCCCTGACCTAAGACTTTGGCTGAATTGGTTGTGGCATGCTTGAGTACCTCTAAGGGGTGAAACCCTGCTTCTTGGTGCAGTTGTAATTCTCTTAAATATCCAAAACCATATAATTGATAAATGTAACCGCCGTCCTCACCGGTGGTGATGATGCCTCCTTTGTCAGCAAAATCACGCAAGGCGTTGAACCAGATTTGGTAGTTGTTTTTCCAAAAAACTTCATCACTTGAAGTCCAACCCCAAAAAAATGAGCCGTGTGAATCTGCGCTTGGTTGGAAAAATTTCTCCAGCCCTGGATGTAAGTAATCTTCAAACCACGGCGATGAAATGGCGCGCTGTAAATCTCTTGAAGCCTCATATATCACCAAGGTCGGATCCCAAGCCACACCCGCATCAACCATGCCTTGTAAGACCTCTTGTAATTTGTCGTAGTCTGCTTCACGCCACAATCGACCAGCATATCGGAATCGATGCAATTCATTGGAATAATTCATATCAGGTGGAAAGTTTTGCACCCCATGTAAAGCAGCATCTGGAACACCATACCAGTGTTCAATGGTCGTAGTTCCTGCTTTGATGTTATCCCAGGCATTCATGTCTTCAACACCTACATGGTTGGCCACTTTGAGTCCAAATTCTCGCGCTAATTTTGAGGCCGTTATGAAGGTTTGTTGATCCATCATGCCAAACTTAAGACCATCCACGCCTTGTTTTTTATAATCAGAAATCATTTCTTTCAAGGCTTTTTCATTGTGATTGCCCCAGATGCCAGGATAGGCAAAAATACGTGGTGCAATGATTTCATGTGCTGCACTTTGTCTTTTCTCTTTCAGTGTCCGTGACAAATCACTGCCCAAATCTCTGATGGTGGTGATTCCACTGGCTAGCCATAAGTAGTGCTGATACGGTTGGGCCATATCAATCCCAGCTCGAGAATACATGCTGTGTGCATGCATGTTGATAAAGCCAGGCAGCACAAAACCGCCGGCTGCATCCAACTGTTGAATCTCAGAGCTTCTGATTTCAGACTCTTCATTAGCGGCCATTAATTGATGGATCTGTCCATCTTTGATATGGATGTCATACGGACCTTCAGCGGGTGTACCTACCCCAACCACAACCATGGCATTGATTACCAATAGCTCATCGAGCTTTTGATTGTGCAAACTTGGAGCAGCAGCTGCAGACAAAATCCAGAAAACAAACAACATTGAAAACTTCATGATATCAACCTAAAAAAAGCACAATGATTGTATCAACCGAAGCCACAATTGACCAGCCATGAAAGCTTATTAAGCTTAACCCTATCTGAACGACTTTTAACTATTCAGTTTTGATTCAGTCAATACCCGTAAATTGGATGTCACAGTAATAACAGGAGATTCAATGATGAGATCTTTTAAAACATATTTAACATTAACTGCTTTGGTATTCAGCCTTGCTGCTGCAGCCGACAGATCCCGAGATGGTGGTCGATATCAAAGCAACAAGAAAGTACAAAATAAGCATGTACAAAAACATCGAAGCCATAACAATAATGCCAATCGACAATACCAAGGTGCTCGCAACAGCCGCCAAGAGGTGACTCGACAAAAACACCGAAGTAACCACAACAGTCATGGCCGACGTGATAACCATGGTCACCAGTATGATGGGCGGCGTCAGCACAACTACAGTCAAAACAGTGGTGGCTTTAATGGCGACTATCGAAACAACAGACGTTTTGATAACCGCAACTACAACACTTACAGCCACAACAGAAACTACTACAATGGCTATAACAGTTATAACAGAGGCTACATAAGCCACAATTATTACAAGCCTAAAAAGCATTATAAAAAGTGGAAAAAGCGCATGAAAAAATACCGCAAACACTTGCGCAATCAATACCTTCACTTTAATAACTACAACTATTATTCTAATGATCAGTATCGCTACCGCCCCTTACGTGGCTTAGGCCACTACTTTGACCGACCTGGATATGGTTATGGACATTGGCATGAAGGCATGTGGTGTATAGACTATCATGATGAATACTTCTATCGTAACTATTACAGCTACTACCCATACAACGATGGCTGGAGACATGGCGATGGAGATTTTGGTATTTGGTTTAGTTTCAGCCTCTAAACACCTTCACTTTTTACCCACACTCAAGGGCTCAGGACGAGCCCTTTTTTCTACCCATCATTTGTTCATAGTTTTTGCTGCCATTTTTATGAATGGATTGTAGAATAAATTGATGACTATTCAAAAACTTCAAATTCATTTTCAGTTGGCAGCTGACAGCCATGAGTTGTTTAAGTGGCAACATTGCCACCTTCGCTTACACAAAAATGCGAGCCTGCCTTGGTTGATCATCATCCCTGAAACAGCGTTGCTAGAATTCCACGATTTACCTCAAGAATTACAGTTAGAAATTACTCACATCAGCCGAACCGTTAGCCAGCATTTCATCAGCCAGTGCGGCGCAGAAAAAATCAATTTCGCTGCCATTGGAAATGTGGTGCAACAATTACATATTCATGTCATTGGCAGGCACCCTAAAGATCCTTTGTGGCCGGATGTGGTTTGGGGTAATGAGTTACCTGTAGCAACTTATACCAACGAGGAATTTGAATCAATAAAGGCTGATTTTATTGCTCTGCTTGAAGGTACCTTTGAATGAGTATACTGTCTGTATTTATCAATGTTCTGGTTGTGTCCGCATGTGTTGGTATTCATTATGAACTTTTATTTCAACTTTCAAAAAACCTGCCCCGACTTAAAATTAAAGCCAAACCCAAGGTGGTGATTGGTGTGTTTGGAGCTTTGGTGGCACATGCCATCGAAATATGGGTTTTTGCTCTGGCTTATTTCGCTAAAGTAAAGTCTGGAATGTTTGGCCACCTCGAAGGTAATTTTGACGGCACTTTACTTGACTGTGTCTATTACTCATTCACTGCATTCACAACTTTAGGTTTTGGCGACATAGTACCCATTGGTGACATTCGTTTTTTAACTGGAATTGAGTCATTAACCGGCTTGGTACTCATTACTTGGACAGCCTCTTTTATGTTCAATGAAATGCAAAAATATTGGGTTAAACAATGAATCGATAACCGCAAAATTTAGCAACTTTAATCAAAATCTTGTGATTTTTTTCTGATGACAGGTTCTCCTATTTAACTTGAAGTAGAAGATTTGTTATGGGATTAAGGTTAAAGTTTAACTTGGTTGTTGTCATTTGTTTGTTGATTGGTTTTATCGCCATTTACTGGTTACACCACAACAGTACATTGTTTCAAACAGAAATGAATTTAGTTCACCAAGCTGAATTAAACTATCAGGTTGCCGAATCAATCAGGTCTTATAACGAACGAGAAGTTGCTGAACTAATCAATGAAGCCCCAGGTGGCTTTAAACCTCAAACTGTTGGGTCTTATGCAGCTACTCAAGTATATGCAGATACCAGTAAATCCATTCCTTCCCTGTCTTACAAAGTAGCCATTGAGGGTTCAAATATAGCCATTTATCAACCCAGTGTGTGGCAACAAAACATTATCAATCAATTTAAACAAGACCCTAAATTACCTTTAATTACTGATAAAGTTTCTGATGCCAAAGGCCGGTTTTTATTCTACGCCAAACCGATCATTATCAACAGCGAGGTCACTGGGGCCAAAATCATCCGCATTGATGAAGAAGAAACCTTAATTTCTATAGAAAGAGGTTTGAGTACTTTTCTCTTAATTTTAATTGGAGTTTTTATTGCCATTATTTTGGTTTTTAATTTGATGTTACAAATACTGGTGCTTAAACCAATCAGCCGCGTATCATCTCAAGCAGAGAAAATCAGTCAAGGACAAGGTGGTTCAGACGAACTTGTGATTTCAGGAACTGATGAAATAAATCGAATTGCCATGGCTTTTAATCGCATGCAAAGAAGCCTTAAAGCTGCCATGAGTATGTTGAGCTAACTGATGAGTACGAGCATACCTAAAACAATCAGCAAATATCAAATCAAAGGCATTCTTGGTCAAGGCGCCATGGGAATTGTGTATTTAGGCTATGACCCACAAATTGAGCGCCAAGTTGCCATCAAAACCATTTCATCTGGTAACGACAGCCAACATGCTTTTCAAGATCATGCTGATCGATTTGTTCAAGAAGCCAAGCTCTTGGCTAAGTGCAACCACCCGAATGTTGTCAGTATTTTAGATTTTGGACATGAACATGGTATGGCTTATATGGTGATGGAGTACATTCGTGGCAAGAGTTTAAAAGAGATGTTGAAAAGAACCAAAGGCATACCACTGATGACCGTCATGTCTATGTTTGTTCAGCTGCTTAAAGCCTTACATGTGGCCCACAAAAACGACATCATCCACCGTGACCTTAAACCTGAAAACATTTTACTGGCCAATAAAAGTACGCTTAAATTAACAGACTTTGGAATCGCAAAAAGCGATGACAATGACATGAAAACTCAAATTGGTGTCACAGTAGGCACGCCCAAATACATGGCCCCTGAACAAATTTATGGTACTGACGAATTAGGTGCTTATACCGACATCTATAGCTTGTTTGTTATTTTATATGAAATGATGGGGCTGATCTCAGATAGGCATAAGTATGAATGGTCACCCATACAAAACTATGAAGGCTTAGCAAAACACAATAAATTTGATGCCAACATTGTTGTTCCCGTTGAATTGCAAAACTTTTTCAGTAAGGGGTTGAGTGTTTCATTTCTTGATAGATATGAGACTGCAGCTGATGTAGTTAAAGACCTGAAGCCGCTATTAAATGAATTAAAAGCTCAATCAAACCAATCCAATAATGTTGAAGAGTCTGATGAAACATCAGGCTTTTTTACTACAGGTACTGTGGTGACACAAACCAATGAAGATCTGGTTATTGATGATGAACATTTTACCGCCATGCGGGAACACTTGTCTGATTTAATGGGCCCTATGGCCGACTTCATTTTAACCAACGCATTAAAAAGCAGTCACAACCAAGATCAATTTATCATGCAGATTGCTGAAAAACTAGACAACCAAAAAGTCAGAGAATCCTTTATCGATCGCTGGCGTACTTATTAACAGAGAAAACACATGAATTTAGGACTCAACCAAAAAATGATGACTGCCGGCACTTTGGTGCTGTTAATTGTCTTTACCATCTTGTGGTTTAGTAACCGCTCAATTACTCAATTATCAGAGGATATAGAGTTGTCTAAAAAGATGAGCCAACTGGATCAATTAATCACTTTAGTGAGAGAGCAATCAATTCAATACGGGGAAAATGCACCCCGTGATTACGAGTCATATAACCGTGATTTACAAGTTTATTTTACTGGGCTTCAAGAAAACTTAAGCACCATTGACAGCTTAATCAACAACTCAGCTCACAGCTATTACAACCGCAACAGTACTACCAACTTACTGATTGATGGCGTACTGATAGAAAAAAACAATCAAGCATTTACACAAATGGAATTGTTACACCAAACTTTCAAGTCTGGTTTCAATGAACAAATTGGCGATAACCTTGCAGAACCCCGCTTGGAGTGGGGTAACGATTACTTACTCAATGACGAATCAGGACTTTTTTCTCAAATCGCAACAACTCATATGAATTTTGAAGACCTGGTAAGTGCTCAACGTCAAGCCACGGTCAATTTCAATTGGTTAACCATTGGATTGATTGCTTTGTTGGTGGTTTTGATGATTGTGTGGTTTAATCAAGCCATAGTCAAAAGAATCATCAGAGTAGCCAAAGCCTGTCGAGAAGTGGCTTTAGGTAATTACGGTTTGAAAATTAAAGACCCCAACCATGATGAGATTGGCCAATTGGTGGATGATTTTAATCAGCTCTCTGGACGCTCAAAGAGTATCTTATCTATTTTGAATCAATTACAACAAGCCTCAACAAAACAAAGGGCTCTCGATGTCATTCGCACCGAAACTCAATCAATTGTCAATGTTTCAAATGCCTACTATTTAACGCCAAAAAAGAACAGTTATGCGGTTGAAATTATCTCATCTAGCCAGTCTCAAAAGGGCTTGTTAGGAAAAACACTGGTGACTGATGACAGTGCCATTGAAAACATCGGGTCTCAATCCACTGTATTAATCAGTGATGTGTTATCACACACCATCCAAAGTCAACAAGCTCATTTTGCTAAATACTTACTTAACCAGGTAAATGCCAACTCAATACTTGTATTAAAGTTGAAACAAAACAGTCAACAAGGGTTATTACTGCTGACTAAGAACAGTAAAAACGGCTTCAATGAGGAACAGATCCAAACTTTAGAAAGCCTGACACCACTATTTGCCAGTGCATTATTGAATTAACATCCAATAAAGTGCTGTTGTGTTATGTAGGTACTGCCAATGAGCGATCAGTATCATTGTAATTAACAGCACAAAAGAGTTAAATAATGGCATGAATCGATCATTTTTCATGTTCATATTATTATCATTC
>JBPOFV010000012.1:0-14957 GCA_051252335.1 Marinicella sp.
ATATTGGAGATGCACCGACATTATCTGGTGGTCGAGAAGCGAGAATATTAGCGTATGAAGTCGATACCAATGACAATGCTCGATTTGCTTTTGAATATGATACTGTTGATCGCAAAATACGAAGTGATAACAAATATTACATGCACGTCAGAGACTATGGCGGCGAGTGGAATGCCGTTGATTTAGAAGTTTCCGAAAAAGCCAGACCTATCCTGAATCCATTAGGCTTCAGCAATGATAACAGTAAATTCTATTTCAGTTCTAATCATGACAGTCCGGACTCAGGCATAATGGGTTTGTTCGAACTCTATTTCGCTGATATGGAATTAACACTGATTAAAAGACACGAAGATGTGGATTTTGAAAGAGACAGTTACATCCAATCCAATTTAGTGAAAGGGGTGAATGGTGAATTAATAGGAGTTATCTATGAAGCCGGATACCCCGTCGTCCATTACATTGAAGGTAACGGCAATGACCCAGAAATCAATTTGCATAAACAATTGAGAAGCCTTTTCAAAGGCAATGAAGTATTGTTTAGCAACAGTACCTTAAACAAAGAAAAAACATTATTTAAAACCTACAGTGATCAAAATCCAGGTGAGTTTTATTTATTTGACAGGACAAAGAATAAAGTTGAATACATAGCCAGCTCAAGGCCCAAGATCAAAGCAGCACAAATGGCCAAAGTCGAACCTTTCGTCATGAATGCCAGAGATGATTTAAAAATGTATGGCCAATTGACCTTGCCTCCAGGAAAAGAAATCAAAAACCTTCCAATGGTGGTGTACCCTCACGGTGGTCCTTATGGTCTTAAAGATGTTTGGCGTTGGGACAATACCGCTCAACTTTTAGCCAACAATGGTTATTTGGTGCTACAACTCAACTTCAGAGGCTCAGGAGGTTACGGCAGTAAATTTGAAGTGGAAGGTTACCATGAGTGGGGGGCCAAAATGCAAGATGACTTGACCGATGCCACTTTATGGGCCATCCAACAGGGTTATGCTGACGCCGACAGAATCTGTATCCATGGTTCCAGTTATGGTGGTTATGCGTCAATGCAAGGTATAGTCAAAGAACCAGACTTATACAAATGTGCCATTGCAGATGCAGGTATTTATGACAATGAATTACAATGGAAAAAAGCTGATTCTTTTAAAGCCAACAAGAAAGGCAGAGAAGAATATTTTAGACAAATGTTTGGCACCCACGAGAATAAACAGCTGATTGATTCCAGGTCACCTGCCTATAACACCAGTGGTATCAAAGCAGCTATTCTACTTACTCATGGTACCAAAGATGTCAGAGTACCCTTTGAAAATGCAGAAGTGTTAGAAAAAAGTCTTAAAGAGAATGGCATTAAATACGACACCTATTTCAAAAAAGATGGTCATGGTTTTTCAAAAGAAGAAAATAGAATATCATTTTATAAAAAAATGTTGGAATTCTTAGACAAACACATCGGCAAATAAAATAAGATAAAGCCTTGGTATCTGATCAAGGCTTTTTTTATGGAAATCATACTCTCTGTGATTGCTGCATGCGCTGTTATGCGGTTTACATTTAAATATTTTTTTACCCACAGCACTGATTTTTTAGATTGTTTAAAGTATTGGTTTCAACCCTCACCTTCTCGGTTTTTTTCAGCTCAATGGGACGGTGAATTTTGGCGAGAGCTGAGGATTTTTGTTTGGTTATTGCTGGGCAGTCTTTGCGGTTATGCTGTTTATCGGTTTTTGATCAGTTAATCAACGATTAATAACACCTCCAGCTGGCACAAACATAGACCTTTCAATGACCACATGAGATAATATTGCGCTTTAAATTATATTGTCTTAAACCATGGAAAAGACCGACCAATCTGTCAGAAAAATATTGATCACTTCAGCATTACCCTATGCCAGCGGTTCGTTGCATTTAGGCCACTTTGTTGAACACAGCCAATCAGATATTTGGGCCAGATTGATGCGATCAATGGGACATGAAGTTAAATTCTTATGTGCTGATGATGCCCATGGAACTCCGATCATGCTCAATGCTGAAAAACAAGGCATGACACCAGAAGCAATGGTCGATGGAATCAAAGAAGAACATTGGCGTGATCTACAGGCTTTTGGTGTATCTTATGACCATTACCATTCCACTCATTCAGCAGAGAATAAATCACTGGTTTCCGAAATATACCTGAAGCTTAAAGCGGCCGGACACATCGACTCCAAAGTCGTTGAACAGTATTTTGATCCGGAAAAACAAATGTTTTTACCTGATCGTTTCGTTAAAGGAACTTGTCCAAAATGCGGTACTGCTGATCAATACAGTGACGGTTGTGAATCTTGTGGTTCCACATACGATTCCACCGAAATAAAAAATCCAATATCCGTTGTCAGTGGTGCCACACCAGTGATGAAAGAATCAAAGCATTTATTTGTGAATTTGAAAAACTTTGAGCCCATGCTCAAAGCATGGGTTTCTTCTGGCACCTTACAAGAAGAGGTCAGCAATAAACTGGCTGAATGGTTTGAAGCTGGATTGCAGTCTTGGGATATTTCCAGAGATGCACCTTACTTTGGCTTTGAAATACCTGAAGAAGAAGGCAAATACTTCTATGTATGGATGGATGCACCGGTTGGGTATTTGGCTTGTTTGAAATATGTTTGTGAACAAGCCGGTGAAGACTTTGCTCCTTGGATAGATCCCGATACAGCTCATGAAATGTATCATTTCATTGGTAAAGACATCTTGTATTTCCACTCTTTATTTTGGCCTGCCATGTTACATGGGGCTGGTATGAAACTTCCTAATGCAGTTTATGTACATGGCTTTTTAACGGTTAATGGCACCAAGATGAGTAAATCCAGAGGAACCTTTATCAAAGCCTCTACTTACTTAGAACACCTGAACCCTGATTATTTACGTTACTACTATGCGGCTAAATTATCAGATGGCTTGGTTGATATCGACTTAAGCATGGATGATTTCAGACAAAGAGTGAATTCAGACTTGGTGGGTAAAGTCGTGAACATTGCCTCGCGATGTGCTGGTTTTATCAAGAAAAAATTCAATTCACAACTCTCCGGACAGCTGCACAATCAAGACCTGTATGACGAATTTTTAAGCCATTCTGATGACATTGCTCAATTATTCGAAAACCGTAAATACAATGCTGCCATCAGACAAATCATGGCATTGGCTGACAAAGCCAATCAATACATTGCCGATATGGCTCCTTGGGTTGCAGTTAAAGACGAGGCCAAAGCAGAAGAAGTTCATCAGGTTTGTTCAACTGGAATCAATTTGTTCCGTGTATTGATGACATGGTTGGCTCCTGTTATTCCATTTACAGCGAGAAAAGCTGAAGCATTCTTGAATGTGGACTTAGACAACTGGTTTGGAATTGAACAACCCTTGCTTGGTCACAGTATCAATAAATTCAAGCCTCTGATCAATCGCATTGAACCTGAAACGTTGGACAAAATCATTGAACAAAGTAAGCAAGACCTAGAAGCTTCGGTACAACCCAATACCTCAGTTGAATCCAATGGACAACTTAAAGCCGATCCCATCAATGCTGAAATTGATTTCAACACATTTGCTCAAACTGATTTGCGCGTGGTTAAAATCATCGATGCCCAACACGTTGAAAAAGCCGATAAATTACTGCAATTGACATTAGACCTCGGTGGTGAGACCAGAAATGTATTTGCTGGCATTAAATCTGCCTACCAACCTGAAGACTTGATTGGAAAACACACCGTGATGGTGGCCAATCTGGCGCCCAGAAAAATGCGATTTGGCATATCAGAAGGCATGGTCTTGGCGGCCGGGCCTGGTGGTGATGAAATTTTTATTCTGGAACCACACGAAGGCGCACAAGCAGGAATGCGAGTTAAATAGTTTGGCATGACTGAGATATTCCTCATATTTATCAGCGCAGCCTTTGTGAATAACTTCGTTCTGGTGCGCTTTTTGGGCTTGTGCCCATTTATGGGCGTATCCACCCAATACAAATCAGCTTTAGGAATGAGTTTTGCCACTGCTTTTGTTTTGACCTTGTCTTCAATTGCCAGTTATTTAGTGAATAAGTACTTATTGATTCCGTTTGATTTGGCGTATTTAAAAACTTTAAGCTTTATCCTTGTCATAGCTGTTACGGTGCAAATTACAGAGATGATTCTACATAAATCATCGCCCTTGCTGTATCAGGTGTTGGGCTTATTTTTACCTTTGATTACCACCAATTGTGCCGTGTTAGGCGTGGCCTTGCTGAACGTCCAACAACAGAACAGTTTATTAGAATCCGCATTCTTTGGATTCGGAGCAGCGGTTGGATTTGGTTTGGTATTGGTGTTGTTTTCCGCCATCAGAGAACGACTGGAAATGGCTGATGTACCTGCAGCTTTTAGAGGCTTGCCCATTGCCTTGATCACAGCTGGCATCATGTCATTGGCCTTCATGGGTTTTGCAGGTATGGCCAATCAATGAGCAGCTGGCTAACCCAAATTGAAAACAACTGGATCTTGGCTTTGGCTGCCATGGTTTTGCTGTCCAGTGTTTTCGGTATACTCATAGTCTGGGTGGCCAGGAAGTTTAAAGTTGAAGGCAATCCAATCGTTGAACAAATCAATGCCATCTTACCTCAGACACAATGCGGCCAATGTGATTATCCTGGATGCAAACCATATGCTGAAGCCATCGCCAATGGCGAAGCCCCAATTAATCAATGTCCACCAGGTGGCCAGGAAGGCATCAAAAAATTAGCAGAATTATTGGACCTGGAAGTTTTGGACCTCAATCCAGAAAATGGCGCGGAAGAAGCAGACCAGGTTGTTGAAATAGTTGAAGCTGATTGTATTGGCTGTACCAAGTGTATACAGGTTTGTCCCGTTGATGCCATTGTTGGTGCTGCCAAACAAATGCATACCGTTATTCTTGATGAATGTACAGGCTGTGATCTATGTATCCCAGCTTGTCCTGTAGATTGCATCATTAAAATTCCAGCTCCTTTACCAGCACGGATCAACAGGGTGCAAAAACCTGATTTATTTAACACCATTCAAGAAGCCCAATCAATCCCGGATGTCATACATCATGGTTGAACATTTATCACATTTTCATGGCGGCTTGGTACTTAGACATCACAAGAAAATGTCATGTGACCAACCCTTGGAGTCTGCTAGAATTCCGCAACAGTTAATTATTGCTTTAAAAAGCAGCCGAGGATCTACTGCCAATCCATTGGTTTCAGTCGGTGATTCTGTGCTCAAAGGCCAAGTGATTGCTGAATCAACTCATCCTTTGGGTTCGATTATTCATGCCCCAACATCTGGAACCATTTCAGACATTTCTTCAAGACCTACAGCCAGCCCTGATGCCACAACAGCCAAGTGTATCACCTTAATTCCAGATGGCCTTGATCAATGGGCAGCCCAAGAGCAATTACCATTGCCTAAAACAGGTGATGAAATTATTGAACGGATTAAAAAAGCAGGGATTATTGGTATGGGCGGTGCTGGATTTCCAACACATGTTAAATACCCCCAACCAGGAGCTGCAACTCAACCTGATCATGTGATCAATGCCAGTAAAACCTTGATCATCAATGGCGCAGAATGTGAGCCCTACATTTCGTGTGACGAGCGGCTCATGATAGATCAGCCCGATGAAATTATCTGTGGCAGTCATTGGCTGATGAAAGCTGCAGCCGCTGACCAAGTAATCATTGCCATTGAAGACAACTTAGGTGGCGTTAAAAAACGATTACAAAAAGCCATAGAAAATCAGAACCTTGATCACTTTAAGGTCGTTAAAGTGCCTACTATATATCCCACGGGCGGCGAAAAACAATTAATCAAGGTACTGACAGGTCAAGAAGTCAGAAGTGGCCAAACACCTTTGAGCTTAGGCATAATCATGCAAAATGTGGCAACAGCCAAAGCCGTATTTGATGCGATTGAAGCCAATAAACCACTGATCGAAAGGGTGGTGACTGTAACTGGTGACAGTGTTGGCAACCCTCAAAATTACCTGGCTTTAATTGGCACACCATTTTCACACTTATTGCAATTAGCTGATTGCCAAAGTCAGACCGTAGATAAACTCATTATAGGCGGCCCAATGATGGGTTATGCCATGCCAAATGATGCTATAGGGCTTGAGAAAACGACCAATTGCTTACTGGCTTTACCCAAAGAAAGCACCAAACCGGAAATCACTGCCATGCCCTGTATTCGTTGTGGTGATTGTGTCAAAGTCTGTCCGCAAGAACTGTTACCGCAACAGTTACTCTGGTATATCAACGGCAACGAACAAAACAATGATCTGGAAAAGGCCAGAGAACATCATGTTTTCGACTGCATTGAATGTGGCGCTTGTTCTTGGGTTTGTCCCAGCCACATTAACTTAGTTGATTTTTACCGTTTTGCTAAATCAGAACTAACGTACTTGGACCATAAACAAAACAAAGCACACTTAGCCAAACAACGGCATGATGATCGCGCCGATCGTTTAGAACGAATCAAAGCTGAACGCCAAGCCAAGCGTCGCTCCAAAACATCTAAATTGGTTGATGAAAAATCAGCCAAACAAGAAATATCTGCAGTCTTAGCACGCATTAAACAACAAGGCGCTAACAAAGAAAAGCATCAAGGAACTACTGATGAATAAACCTTTTAACACCACTGGCGCACCTCACATCCCTGCACGAATCAAAGTTCAACAGGTAATGCTATGGGTACTTGTTGCTTTAATACCAGCTACTTTTGCGCATATATACTATTTCGGGCCCGGGATAATATTCCAATTAATTTTAGCCACCAGTGCAGCTTATCTTTTTGAATGGTGGTGTTTATCATGGCGCAAACAAAACATTAAGCCATTTATGACCGACCTCAGTGCTTTGGTAACGGCTTGGTTGTTTGTGTTATGTATTTCACCCATCGCACCTTGGTATGTATCCATTGTAGGCATGTTTTTCGCTGTTGTGGTCGCCAAGCATCTATATGGCGGTTTAGGACACAACATCTTTAACCCTGCCATGGTTGGTTTTGCGGTTATTTTGATTTCGTTTCCTCAATCCATGTCACTGTGGTTGCCTCCTGGTGGTTTAATGGATTCAACGTCATCTTTACAATCATTAAGTCTGCAAGAATTGTTGTCTTTCATATTTACCGGTTATGCCACAGAGCACATTGATGCCATCACTGCAGCAACACCTTTATCCGCAGTTCAAACTGGCTTGCAACAAGGATACAGCTTAAGCGAAGTCACCACTCAAACCATCTTTGGTGATTTTGGTGGTTTAGGCTGGGAATGGATCGCCAACTGGTTATTCATTGGTGGGTTATTTTTACTCTATAAACGCATCATTACTTGGCATGTACCAGCAGCCGTTTTGCTGACGACAATTGCTGCTTCAACACCGTTTTATTTGTTCAATGCTGATGTGTTCATGTCACCACAACAACACATCTTCTCCGGCGGCACCATGTTGGCTGCCTTTTTTATTGCCACCGACCCCACCTCTGGTTGCTCATCATTTCGTGGAAAAATTATTTTTGGTGCAGGAGTCGCTATATTAACCGTTCTGATTAGAAATTTTGGTTCCTACCCTGATGGAATCGCCTTTGCAGTGCTTCTGATGAACTTGTCTGCTCCTTTGATTGACCGCCTGTCAATTCCTGAACCATATGGGAAAAAATCCAATCACAGGTCCAAACAACATGAATGATTCCACTCAAAACAATTGGTTGTTACCTCTGATCCTTGCTGTGATGACCTTAATCAGTAGCGGCTTACTCATGTTGAGCCATGAATTAACTGCTGAGAAGATAGCCAAACAAAAGCTGATGACAAAATTAGAATCACTTAAACGCTTGATACCAGCACAAATGATTGACAATGATTTAATTAGCGACGCCGTTTCAATTCATGAGCCGATTAAACTTGGACACAGGCAATCAGAACAACTATATATTGGTAAAAAAGCAGGCAACATCACAATTTTGGCGATCCCAGTAACGGCTCAAAATGGTTACTCGGGTGATATAGATTTATTGGTTGGAATTGAAATAATTGATTCATCTAACCATGCCATCACAGCCGTTGAGATCATTTCACACAAAGAAACGCCTGGTTTAGGTGATTTGATAGAACGGAAAAAAAGTGATTGGCTGAAACAATTTCCTGGCACTTCATTACAACAACCCTATGAAACTCAATGGCGGGTTAAAAAAGATCAAGGGCATTTTGATCAAATCACAGCTGCCACCATCACGCCCAGAGCGGTGGTTGGCGCGATCAAGAAAGCCCTTAAGTACCATCAAGAATATTTAACCATGATTCACCTGAATAACGAGATCGTCCCATGAGCGGTTTTATCCAAACTCGATTGTTAGACAACAATGCAGCATTGGTGCAAATGTTGGGCCTATGTCCATTATTGGCTGTATCCAATACCGCCATCAATGCCCTGGGTATGGGCCTGGCCACCATTGCAGTGGTGGTGGTTACCAATTTATTGGTTTCATTGATCCGCCCAATCACTAAAAAGGAAATCAGAATTCCATTGTTTGTGTTATTAATTGCCAGCGTGGTAACCACTTTAGAAATGGTCATGAATGCCTATTTTCATGAACTGTATTTAATTTTGGGAATTTTTATTCCATTGATTGTGACCAATTGTTTGATCATGGCACGAGCCGAAGCATTCGCTTCAAAAAATGCTTGGTTGTTGGCAGTTAAAGATGGCTTTTTTGTAGGTTTGGGTTTTGCTCTGGTATTATTTGTGATTGGTATGATGAGAGAACTTATGGGTCAAGGTACGTTATTCACACAAGCTCATCTATTATTTGGCTCATGGGGGGAATATTTTGAACTTACCTTGATCCCAAATTATGATGGCTTTTTAATAGCAATCTTACCACCAGGTGCATTTTTTGCCCTGGCTATATTGGTGGCAATAAAAAATAAAAATGACATGAAGAAGAATAACAAAAAACAGTGAATATGACAGCTCAGTATTCGTTATACATACTGCTGTGTGACCACGATATATTGTATACAGGAATTGCCATCAATCCTGAAGAACGGCTAAAGCAACACCAGCAAGGGCATCCTTTTGGCGCAAAATTTACCCGCAGGTTTAAACACCTAAAAATAATTTACCAAGTACAGGTTGGTGATCGTTCACAGGCTCAATCATTGGAAATTAAGTTGAAAAGACTGACTAAACGAGCCAAGCTGTCGGTGATTGAGCAGCAATGTAATTTGTCACAACTGACAACTCTATTAAAATAAACCAAACAAGTCTATCAATTAACGTAACATTCTAAACCATGTTTATAAATGCGGTCATAAACACCCACGGTACCCAGTGCAGTCAGTGCTTCTCCTTCTATTTCTGTGTTGTGTTCAGTATCACCAGGGAAACTGGCAAATCCACCGCCCGCCTCTTGCATTGAAGCAAGCCAACTTTTACCCGTCTCAATAGCAGCTAAATAGGCAGGATTATCAGCCAGTTTTTCACTGGCAGCAATGATGGCCAATAGCGCATAAGATGTGGTTTGTGTGTCTTTATCGCCTTCACTTGCTGCCAATAAGTTTGAATGCCAATAAAATGAACCATCTGGATTTTGTAAGCTGACTAAATAATCAGCCAAATCTGATAAACTTCCCAGGCCATTGACACCTGGATGAAGTGGAGCATCAATGGCTGGAAAACTGGTGCGGTTAATTCTTGCCAAGCCTAGTAAGCCACCTGCAACACCGATGACATCGCTGTAAACATTATCAGGGTCTGTATTATCTAAGGTACCTAATCCACGCCATAATGCTTGCTCAAATTCTCCTGATTGTATATTTCTACAATGACGTTGAGCAATCAAAACCAGGCTTGAAAATTCCCATGGACGTAAATTTACCCAGGTGCCTGTTCTGCTGGTTTCTACGGCATTTATCCAGCCTGCTGTATCTAAGTCATCTTCACCATAGGTGCCAGCTGCTAAGGCTGCAAAAAAGTTGGTTTCGGTAAAATCAATGTAAATTGAATCAGCAGAATCATGACTGAGGTTCCACATTTGATACGCAGTAAAAGCACCAAAACGAGCCTCTCCATTGTTGTACTGGCTTAACAAATCATAATCACCTGCATCCAGCATTACGCCCAAAAACCCTGCATTATGGTCGATGTTATATGCTTGACGGATACCATCAATAATGGGTGGAGTGATGTTATGGTAAGTATTGTCACAATTATTGTGAGGCCAGCCAAATCCACCATCAGGACATTGCTGTGCAGCCACATGTATTGCACCTGCTTCTATCGCATCATCAGTTGATCGGTTATTCAAGGCTGCCTTTTCTGTAGTCACAGCATGGCTATTTACCAAATAAACACCTTCAGTAGTTACGATTGGATGAATATTTTGTTTGGCAATACTTTCAACATGAACAACTACCAAGAACAAGATCATTACGACTTTCATCAACACACTCCACTTTTAATTCTTTTTTGATGATAATTTAAGCCACTCCAGTGTTGCAAGTTCGGCTTATTATATTTACAAAAAACGAGGAGCAAATATAATTTGAAGCCAATTGGTATTTACCTTTCTTTGCTTTATGACAAAAAATGTTTGTTAATAGACATTATTGAAGATGTTATTAACCTTGGCTGATTTGTTTTCTGATATGAGCTTTGGGCGCTTCGTTGTTGAAATAGATTTCACCATAATAATTCTTTTCTACACCTAGATCTTTTAATAACTGGTGATAACTTGGGTACGATTTGCGCTGAACTTCCTGATCATAAAGGTTGATAAACACATTGGACTTTGTGATTCGATCTAACTCAGTAAACAAGGCACGCGCGGTCCAACCTTTACCCGTATCTAAACAACAATCTTGTAAACCAGCCAATGCTTTTGATAAATTCATTCTCCCCTGGGAATGCTCTTGTAAGATCACATCAGCTTTTAGAGCAATAACAGCACCACCCCAATACATTTGCATGTTATGTTTTCGATCCGCTTTCTTCAATTTAGGTGCAGTTCGTTTTGAAGCTGATTTGTGGCCACGATCAAATCCAGCGATTAACTTGCTCCAAGCCGTTTTTTCATCCAGTAAGCCAGTTCTTAATCGGCTGATGTTTTGGTGATAGCTGGCGAAGCCCTCTGACAACCAACGGTCATTTGGTGTATAGGGTGTTAATAAGTGACTGAATTCATGTGCGGCTGTCCAGTCATCAAATAGTTTTTGCTTGCTTTGAGATGAATTAACAACGAACAAGACGCCTTGCCCACCCGCTCGATTCACTTGACCCCAGGGTACTACACCACCTTGACCATTGATAAGAATAACCAACACTTGTACTTCCTGTAATGGAAATGTTTCACCAACTTCAGCCACAGACCCGGCCATTTCAGTCACCCATTGCTCTATCAAATCACCTTTATTTTTATGCATGCCTTGCATTATGGCTAACCGCAGTTTTGACCGTCCTAACTGAATACTGCGAATTTCTAAGGGCCCAAATGCCATGTAGCCATCTGAAAATCTAGGCGAGGGTTTCATTTGATATTGGGTCAGATTGGCAGTTCTTTTGATCAATTTCCATGGGGCTGAAACCTGAATGTGACTGTCATGGCGAATTTGTACCTGCGGCAGGAGCTTTCTTCGTTGATCGTTTCTTTGCCACAACCAAGCATCAATGCTAAACAACAAACTGTTCGGATGTTGTTGTTTGAATCTTTGTGATTGGTTGGGTTGATTGATATTTTGGCTATTAATTTTATATTCTAAACAGCCAGCACCCTCACCTGAAAGGTAAGCAAAGCCTCTTGTGTATTTCACTGGTTGGCCACGCCATGTCATTTGACTGGTCATTGCCACAGTATGGTCGCCTTTGGCCTCTATGTATGTGGGTTTGTCTTGGAAGCATTGTTTGATTGATAAGGATTGATCCTTGTGATGGTAATCAATTTCTATGCGTTCAACTTCTGCAGAACTCTCAAAACTGATGCACGATAAGATCAGGCCGACAAATAAAAGCAGCTGGTAATTTTTCATATTTCTACCTATGGTTACCGCCCCTAATGCAGTTCTTAAATAAGACTGCGATTAAGCTGAATAATTCAAATTTATTGTGTAGATATATTAATTAAGTCATAGACCTCATTATTCTGGGCACTTAAAGACTGAAAAGTACCAAATATTGATGATTAACTCCTCTTTAATTTCATAGACAGACAAGCTGCATTGTGACTGTTGTTGGCCATTTTTATCATCCCACAAGGCTTTTTCAACTTGATGGATGAATGGGCCCTGCTGATGTGATCCAAGCAATTGAGATTGTGCATGAGGTTTATCTTTGAAAAAAGGTCCCAAAAAATCAGTCAGCGCTACTTTGCCACTGGTCTCAGTATAAATTTGGTCTTTACTGACATACATATAACTGACATCAGGATGCACCCATTGCAACATTTTATCGGGATCATGTTGATTGTAGGCAGCTACAAATTGTTCAGCAATATTAACAACTTGCACATCACTGCCATTATCTTGCTTATGCATTTGTTTTGACTGGCAGCCAATTAAGACTACCACAGTCAACAACAGTATCGTTTTTGCGTTCAAGCTAATCATTGTACTCAAATATTTTTACCACACGATCTACGCCACGGAGGTGTCGAATCCGTTCAACCACGGCATCAGCTTCATCTCTACTAACGATACCCATTAAATAGACTTCTCGGTTTGCAGTGGTGATCTTGACGCGACTGGGGTCAAAGTCTGGCAAATCTATTTTTAACAATGAAGTTTTGGCCTTTGAACTGATATAGCTGTCTTTGCTGCGCTTTCCAAGTTTAGAAATTTCAGAGACCAATTTAAGTTCATTCACTACATTGATCACACCATCTTTGATGGCTGCAGAATCTTCTGCCTTGATGCGATCAGAATCAGTTTTAACTTCACCTGCCAACAAGACAACACCGTTGTATGAATCAACTTTGATGCGACTGTCATCTTCTAATGATTTTCTGAGTTCGTTTTTAACACTGGCCAAAATAATTTTATCATCCAACACTTGGCCTGCAGACCTTCGATCATGGGCAATATTCACACCAGTTACTATCGCTCCTCCAATAAGTACTGGCGCACAGCCTGAAAGTCCGCTGGTCAGTAACACAGTTAAAACCAATGATTTAATTAATCGATTTGTGTTCATTTGTAACTCCTCATTTCACGTTATATATAATACGTATATATCATTTATAGTAATGCTTATCCGACATGTAATGCATGCCATAATTCAATAAAAAGCATGGGGTAACCAATTTATATTTATGTCATTTGTCTGTTTATCTATCGCAATCACATCAAAACGACATTCCACTTGAACTGAAGCATGCTTTTTTTGTAAATAATACTTAGCAGCCTTAATGATCTTTAGTTGTTTCTGTCGAGTCACTGCCTCTGCGGCATTGGCCCATGCATCACTGGCACGGTACTTGACTTCTATAAAGACTAAACAGCTTCCTTCTTGCATGACCAAATCAATTTCGCCTGCTTTGGTTAAAAAATTGTTTTCCAGTAATTTCAACCCACTTTTTTGTAGGTACAAACTTGCTAGTTTTTCTGCTTCAAATCCTTGTAAAGGGTGCCCAAATTTGTTGGCATAATAACGCAGTTTTATTGTGGCAAAGCAACGACTGAACCATTGTTGTATTGTGCCCATAATAACCCTCGATTGAATACACCATCAAACCCTAAACTTACTTTCCCAGATAATCCATTGACGACACCGGTATTGACTCGGTTCATCCATTCCAGCCTTGAGATCAATTGATACGCATCATAGCCAAATGCAAATAATTTTTTATCACCACCAACTCGCCCTAAATCAAATGCTGCGGTTTCTAGTAATGCATTGGATTGTAATTCAATTGGGCTTAAAGCAAATCGCAAGCCTTGTAAGTCTCTATTGTGTTGTTCATTCATTAGACCATCAAACACATGTGAAGTTGAATACACTGGAATATTGGCCGCATGATGAAATTTTAATTGTGGCACCATCAATCTAGCAAAATCTGGGCGGGCTGCTAAAAAAATGGCATCAACATCAGACCGCACCACTTCATCTGCAGATAAATTTAGCTTTAAAAACTGTTGTAGATTCCTCGCTCTGAGTTGACTCTCTATAAGGCCTAAAGTTTGTCTTAACTGAGCTGAATAATCATTTTGTTTGGTTTGAAAGTAGCTGTTATTAACAATTTGGCCACCCAAATCAACAAAACTTTGAGCAAAGGCTTGTGTCATACGTTCGCCCCACGGCTCATTAGGCGCCATGATTAAGACGCGTTTGTGACCATCATTAATCATTTTTGTCGCCACTTCTATGGCCTCACCTTCTGGTGACAAAGTAAATTGAAAATAATCAGATTCAGGTTCAGACTGGTTGAGGAGCACAACCGGAATAGTGGGTGCTGGTATTTGCTCAACCACTTCAATTGATGATTTATCTAAAGGACCTATGATTAAATCAGCCTGGTTTTCCTGAGCTGTAAACCAGGCATTCGAAACATTTTCACCTTGGCTTCCAGTGTCATAGAATATCAATTCATTGTGATTTTCTGAATCTGCGGCAGCTGCAGTTAACAACCCCTTTTGGACAGCTTTGGCCACATTTGAAAAACGACCTGAAAAGGGTAATAAAATAGCTACTTTTTGTTGCTTGTTGACTTTATTGAGATCCAGAAAATAGGCAGCAGCTGGGTGCTCTGGCCATTGTAACAACCAATTGTCACCTGATGTACCATCTGCACCAAAACTCACATAGGCCGCTTCTATCCAACCCTGAGTTAAAGGTTGATAGGTATCGTCTCCGATGGCCAAGATTAAATCATCTTCATTGACTTGAATTAAATTTCTTACAATCCTGTCATGCAATTCACGTAGCAACA
>JBPOFV010000013.1:0-14678 GCA_051252335.1 Marinicella sp.
ACACAATACCACCTGGAGAAGTGGTTTCCTCTTCAACACGTTTTACGATAACGCGATCGTGTAAAGGACGAATATTCATCTTCCGAACTCCTTAATTTCTGTTTTACAAATTCTTAAAAGTGAAGAAGCACTGTTGATGTAACAACAGTGCTTCGGTTGCAGCAAAATATTGGGATGGTGTGTTTTAATTCAAGGGATTAACCCTGTTTTTTTCCGTTGTTTTTACATATTTAAGATTTTAACCAACAAAGCGCTCAAATAATGGTTATTTAACAGGTAATTGTCTTTCGCATCAACGCTAAATGCCTACTCAAACCCATCTATAAAAATCGTGTCTAAAACAACCGTTATGACGCCTTGTGCCAACACCCCCCCTCGACCCGGGGAAGCCTCTAAAACCGATTCGTCTGGTGCTGCAATAAAGCCATAATATGGACCCGTTAAAGTAAAAAAACTGGAGCCATTGGTAAGGCTTCCATTGGAACGGTAAAACTGTGTGTGTACAGATCCATCCCAACTGAAGCCTTGAAAAGGTTGAAACTCAATCAATTGTTCATCAAGCATGCTGGGCAAAGCACTGTTTAATATCTTAACTTCAAAAATATTGAAATCATGGATTACACTTGTATCAGCAACAGTCCCATCGGTTACAAACAATCCCCGTTCTGTGTCGAAATACCAAACCCAAACTAAGTTGGGTGGCGAATTTGCACAATCTCTGATGGTGTGTTGACCCAAATCGCCGTAATAATCATTGAAGTACGTTTGCCATTGATTGGCATTGATGCCCCAGTCTGAGCCCCCTGAGCAGACCTGTTTTTGTCTGATCAAAGTGTGGTCATTGGTGCTACCACCCGAAACCGGCCAGCCACCGGGGCCTGGGTCATTGCTTGTGATACCAAACTGGTCGACAAAATTGCGAAAGCCATGGATGATCTGAGATGTCGAACTGTTGATGTTGAGGTGGATGCTGTCATTGCCATCAAACACCAGCGCTGGATCACTGAAGTCGGTGGCGTTCAGTAAATCAGTATCATCGGCATTGGGGTTACTGACCACCAACAAATCTCCTGCTTGCATATAACCGGATACATGATCACCAAATATGACACCACTACCGCCAGTCAACAGATAAAGCGAATCCAAATTCACCGCAAAAGGCCCGGCGTTGAAGATTTCCACTGCCTGGTTGTTACCTGGGCCATCCACATACTCAGAAATAAACAAGTTCATTGGCTGGCAATCTGGTAAAAAATAATCTAACCCTTCGAAAGTGTCAATCGGATACAAATCCCATTCAGTGGAGCCAATCAACCAGTTAGTTTGGCCCTGACAAACTTCTTTACGACGGACTAAAGTGAAATTGTTGGTGGCGCCTGCTCCAACTATCCACCCTGATCCTGGGTCAACGCCCACTTCACCAATGGTGTCTATTGGAACACCGTTTTCAACCAAAACCAAAGCGTCATCACCGTTAAAGAATGTAATGGTGTGGGTGTAATCGGCTTGAACAAGAATGGCTTGATTGGCACTGGGGTTGGCAACCACAAAAACCTCACCTGGCAACAAAGTGTTAAAGCCCCAACTGGTGAAGTCAAAAGTGTCGCTGGGTGTTATGCTGCCATTGTTGTAACGTTCAATCCGGTAATTATTAAGATCAATCACATGGTCGTTGCCGTTGTAAATGGCGATGGCCTTGTTGCTGGATGACCCTTCAATCATGTGTGAAAAAAACACCGCTGCATGTGTTTGGGTTACCCCTATCGTCAACAGTATTTTGATCGCCACCACAGTCAATAATATTTTCATCGTACTCTTTCCCAACTTTTGATGAGAGTTATTATAGACTAAGTTAGTTGTGGTCTTATGAACGCAGCCCAATTCCCTTGTGTAAGATGTACCAAGAAATAAACCCAAGGATTAAAACAAAAGCGATGATGATACCGTAAGCCACACCGACATTGATGTCTGAAACACCTAAAAAACCATAACGAAATGTATTGACCATGTATAAAACGGGGTTAATCAAGGACACTTTTTGCCAAAAATCCGGCAACAATGAAATCGAATAAAACACGCCGCCCAAATAAGTCAAAGGCGTCAAAACAAAAGTTGGGATAATGGCAATGTCATCAAACTTCTTGGCAAAGGCTGCATTGATAAAGCCACCCAAAGAAAATACGATTGAAGTCAATATTACTGTTGAGATGATGATCCAAATGTTGTGCACTTGAATGTCAGTAAAGAATAATGAGATGATCGTTACGATCAAACCCACAGACAATCCACGGAATAAACTGCCACTGACATAACCAGCCAGAATGGCCCAACTGGGCATCGGTGAAACCAGCAATTCCTCAACATGTTTGGCAAATTTTGCACCAAAAAATGATGAAACCATGTTGCCATATGAACTGGTTATCACTGCCATCATCACCAAACCTGGAACAATGAATGACATGTAATCAAACCCGCCCATTTGCCCAATTCTTGAGCCTATTAGATTACCAAAAATCACGAAGTACAAAGTCATGGTGATCGCCGGTGGTAACAAGGTTTGCGTCCAAATCCTAACGATTCGGGTCACTTCTTTGCGCATCAATGTTTTGATGCCTATGTAGGTAACAGAGTTCATGCGGCACCTCCTTTTCTTTCGGTGTTATTTTCAATCATTTTCACGAACAATTCTTCCAGGCGATTGGCTTTGTTGCGCATCGATGAGACGCAATATCCTGCTTCATCGATTTGTTTGAATACGCTGTTGAGATTTTTCGATTTCGGCACATCAAGTTCTATCGAACAATCTTCCTTGAGAGTTGCGCCTAAGGTAGTTAGCAAAGCTTCATCTGGCATTTTATCCAAATCAAAGATAAAGGTTTCAATGTCTAAAGTTTTCAACAATTCTTTGATGGTGGTGTTTCTGACAATTTCACCATGGTCAATGATGGCGATGTTTTTACACAGTTGTTCGGCTTCTTCCAAGTAATGAGTGGTGAGGATAATGGTGGTGCCTTGTTTGGCTATTTCTTCAACAAAAGACCACATTGAACGCCGAATTTCGATGTCGACACCAGCCGTTGGTTCATCCAAAATCAAAATACGTGGCTCATTAACCATCGCTCGCGCTATCATTAGGCGTCGCTTCATACCTCCGGACAAACCCCTGGAAACCGTATCTTTCTTTTCCCACAATTGGAGCTGTTTGAGGTATTTCTCCGTGCGCTCCAAAGCCACTTTTCTTGGCACACCGTAATACCCTGCCTGATTGGCCACAATGTCTATAGGTTTTTCAAACATGTTGAAATTAAACTCTTGAGGAACCAAACCAATCATGGCTTTGACAGCTGTGCGGTTCTTGACCAGGTCTTGGCCAAATGCGTTAACTTCACCAGAACTCATATTCACCAAAGATGAAATGATCCCGATCAGGGTAGACTTGCCGGCACCATTGGGACCCAACAAAGCAAAGATCTCTCCCGCTTCAACTTGCAAGTCCACACCTTTAAGCGCTTGCGTACCGTCTTTGTACGTTTTCACCAGATTTTTGATATCAATGGCCAGCTTCTTGGCCGCTGGTTTTTTTTCATCTTTGGTAAGATTCATAAATTACTCTGTTGATTTTTGCCAATATGACCGTATATTGGCATCATCTAAAATTATTGCCCGTTCCCAATGGAAACAGAATATAAAAAATACATATGTGTCGTATGTGGTCTCATCTATGACGAAGCCGATGGTTGGCCTGATGATGGCATCGAACCAGGTACTCGCTGGGAAGACGTGCCAGAAACCTGGATGTGTCCAGACTGTGGCGTGACCAAAGAAGATTTCGAAGAGTTGTGACAACAGCTCTTTTTGATCTTACCGAGTAGCCTCACTGCCAACGGGCTTAATGCATTTCATCAGCTGATAATTGCGCCAATGTGCCAAAACCATCAGCACACCACCAACCACAAACATGGCAGACTCAATGATGATATCCACTTGGTCTTCCATCAAAGTACCACCAACTAAAAAACCAAACCCCAGCGCAAACAAACCAATCACACGTTTGTCATGATGTCGTTGCCAACCACGTGAAAAAGACCACAATGCAATGACTCCAATGACAGTCATCCATATCCAACCATGACCAAAATGAGCCCAATTAGGTACCACTGCAGAAATACTTAAAATGATAGGCAGCATGGCACATTGAATGGCACAGAGGCCAGACAAAAATATACCTAATTTATCAGCGATTGATTTCACAGTGGGGTTTTAACTTCTCAAAAAAGTGATGATAGCAGATATGGGATTAAACTGTGTAGAGACAAGGTGTTTTTTAAGTTGTCTTGACTCAATTTGTATCAAATGTGATTTATGCTATATTGTATTTAATTTGATTCTAAATCCTTAGATAGAGGTCAATCATGATGAAACGCAAAAAAATCACGATAGCAGTTTCAATGGCTTTGGGTCTGGTGCAGCTTACAGCTCATGCCCAATTTAAGGCTGAATTAAACCTGGCAGATTTGAATGGCGATAATGGTTTTGTCATCAATGGCGTTGCTGAAGATGATCGTTCTGGCTATTCTGTCAGTTCCGCAGGTGACGTCAATGGCGATGGTATTGATGATGTCATCATTGGTGCATACAGGGCTGGCTCAGATGGTAACAACTTAGCTGGTAGCAGCTATGTGGTGTTTGGCTCAGATAGCGGCTTGCCAAATCCCCTGAATTTGGAAGACATCAATGGTATTAATGGTTTTGTGATCAATGGCGTGGCTGCAGCTGATTTCTCTGGTGTTTCTGTCAGTGCAGCAGGTGATGTCAATGGCGATGGCATTGATGATGTCATTATTGGGGCGTGGGGCTCAGACCCAGGTGGTAACAATGTTGCTGGCAGCAGCTATGTGGTGTTTGGCTCGGATAGTGGCTTGCCAAACCCCTTGAAATTGGATCAACTCAATGGTGTTAATGGCTTTGTGGTCAATGGCGTGGGTGCAGATAATCGCTCTGGTTCTTCTGTCAGTGCCGCTGGTGATGTCAATGGTGATGGCATTGATGATGTCATTATTGGGGCGTGGAACGGCAGTAACATTGCAGCTGGCAGCAGCTATGTGGTGTTTGGCTCGGATAGTGGCTTGCCAAACCCCTTGAATTTGGTTGATATCAATGGTGATAATGGTTTTGTGATCAATGGCGTGGCTACACATGATCAATCTGGTATTTCTGTCAGTGCCGCAGGTGATGTCAATGACGATGGCATTGATGATGTCATCATTGGTGCAAACTTTGCTGACCCAGGTGGTAACAACTCCGCTGGTAGCAGCTATGTGGTGTTTGGCTCGGATAGCCCCTTGCCAAACCCCTTTAATTTGGATGACATCAATGGCCTTAATGGTTTTGTGATCAATGGCGTGGCTGCGGGTGATAGATCTGGTGAGTCTGTCAGTGCCGCTGGTGATGTCAATGGCGATGGCGTTGATGATGTCATTATTGGGGCGCGGCTCTCAGACCCAGATGGTAACAGTGATGCTGGAAGTAGTTATGTGGTGTTTGGCTCGGATAGCCGCTTGCCAAACCCCTTTAATTTGGAAGACATCAATGGTGAGAATGGTTTTGTGGTCAATGGCGTGGCTGCAAATGATCAGTCTGGTATTTCTGTCAGTGTCGCTGGTGATGTCAATGGCGATGGCATTGATGATGTCATTATTGGGGCGGAGGGCGCAGACCCAGGTGGTAACAGTGTTGCTGGCAGCAGCTATGTGGTGTTTGGCTCAGATAGTGGCTTGCCGAACCCTTTGAATTTGGATGACATCAATGGTAATAATGGATTTGTGATCAATGGCGTGGTTGAATTTGATACCTCTGGTTCTGCTGTCAGTGCCGCTGGTGATGTCAATGGCGATGGCATTGATGATGTCATCATTGGTGCAGACAGGGCTGACCCAGGTGGTAACAGTGAAGCTGGCAGCAGTTATGTGGTGTTTGGTAGTGATGTGATCTTTGAGGATGGGTTTGAATAGTTCAAAGCTACTCGTTTAATAGGGGTGTATATCAAAAAGAAAGCAACCTGACTTACCCTAATAAGCATAAGAACGGTGTAAAATGGTCGGTATCAATGACTAATGAAGACTACTGACATGAGTGCCAACCATTACCAAACAGAAATTGACCAATTCGATAGCCAAGCTGCTTTTTGGTGGGATTTGAATGGCCTGTTTAAAACCTTGCATCAAATCAACCCAACCCGTCTGAAATACATCACGGACCAATTGAAGTTAGACGGTCTTAAGGTGTTGGATGTGGGCTGTGGTGGCGGCATTTTCAGTGAAGCTTTGGCGGCAGCAGGTGGCAATGTCACGGGTTTGGACCTGTCTAAATCATCTTTGCAGACCGCTGAGTTACACTTGCACGAATCTGGACATCAAGTTGAATACCAATTACAAAGCATTGAAGATTTTGCGAATGCCAATCCTGAATCACAGGATGTGGTTTGTTGTTTAGAAATGTTGGAACATGTACCAGATCCAGAAAGCATCATTGATGCTTGTTTGAAAACACTGAAACCAGGTGGCTGGTTGTTCTTATCAACTTTGAACCGCACACCTAAAGCGATGCTGTTGGGCATTTTTGCAGCCGAGCATGTGTTGAAGATTGTGCCCAAAGGCACCCATCATTTTGACCAATTCATTAAACCATCCGAGTTAGTTAAAGTGTTGAATCATAAGGCCGTGGACATCAAGAACCTATCTGGAATGCGCTATAACCCCGTCACCGCAACAGCCAGCTTGGATCAACAAGATCTAGACATCAATTACTTTCTGACCGCCAAAAAACATGACTATGCCTGAATTCAGCAGTGTGCTGTTTGATTTGGATGGCACCTTAATGGACACTGCTGTAGACATGATACATGCCTTGATGCAACTGGCAGATAATCATGGTGTAGATCATCAGCTGAACGTGGCTGAATATCGACAATACATTTCAAAAGGTGCTGTGGCATTGGTTAAATCAGTTTTCGACAACCCCTCTAAAGAACTATTAGAACAACTTCGACTAGAATACCTAGAAATTTACCAAAAACAACTCAATACCCACAGCCAATTATTTGACGGCATCGCTGAATTATTGCTGCACTTAGATCAAAACCAGATTCCTTGGGGCATCGTCACCAACAAACCTTCTTGGTTGGCCATTCCCATTGTTGGAGCCACTACAGAATTCAACCATGCTGGGACTTTGGTTTGTGCCGACGAAGTAGGCGTGGCTAAACCCGACCCCAAACCCCTATTGGCCGCCGCCGAAGAAATGGGCTTAACCGCCTCAACCACTTTGTACCTCGGCGATGCACAATCCGATATCGATGCCGCTCATGCAGCAGGCATGCAATCTGGCATAGCGATGTGGGGTTATTTAGCGCCTGAGGATAAACCGGAAGAGTGGGGGGCGCAGTTTAGCTTTGATGAGCCGGGTGAGATACTCAACACCGCGTCATAGCGGGTTGCACTTTTTGCGAAGCAACTGAGTTTAGCTGTGTCCCTCGAAGCAACTGCGTCTTTTTACTTAGACACAAACTTTTTATCGTCCCCAAAAAAAGCAGGTCCCTTAAAGTAGGTTCTGCTTGGGAATGCACCGAGCTGACTGAATTTATTTGTTCTCAAGTAACTTGATCACACTTCAATATGAGTCACGCGAAACCATTAGCACCAAAACCAAAGCAATCAACGCCGGTAAGCCTTGAGTGAATAAAATACTGGTTTTAGCGGTGATGCCACCAAAGATACCAGCCACCACCACACAGCCCAGAAAGAACACTTTGATGTCGGTACGCTTACTGAACAAGCCCCAGAATAAACCAGCTGCCAGGAAGCCGTTGTACAGCCCTTGGTTCATGGCCAGAACTTCTGATGCTGCCGCCACCTCAGGTGTCATGGCAAAAATTCGCTGGCCAATGGGATGATTCCAAAAAAACATTTCCAGAATCATGATGCCCACATGCATGATGGCCACCAGTGATGTCAGTAAATTGGCAAGTGTTTTCATAAGGTACTCCTGTAGTTTATTTTATAAACAATTTAATTCGAAAAATCAGGGCTCATTACCCCAGCATATTTGACGCCTGTGAGTAGGGCCATGTCACGGTGCCATGTGGCCAAATCATTTGGGTTAAAACCACTCAATGCATCATGTCCACAGGCTCTTGCCATCACTTGCATTAATTCTGTTGAAGCCCTAAAAAAATTATTCAATTGACTGGCTGATTTATGCACATTGAGTCGTTGTCTGAGGTCGGCTTTTTGGGTGGCAATGCCAGTAGGGCAGTTATTCGTGTTACACATTCTGGCGGCCACACAACCTATTGATTGCATGGCACTGTTGGAAATGGCCACGCCATCTGCACCTAATGCCATGGCTTTAACAAAATCAATTGGCACCCGCAAACCACCGGTGATGATCAATGTAACTTGGCCGCTGACGCCTTGTTCATCTAAATACTTGCGGGCACGGGCCAATGCCGGAATGGTCGGTACACTGATGTGATCACGGAAAATTTCTGGAGCAGCACCAGTTCCACCTCCACGGCCATCTAGAATGATGTAGTCTGCACTGGCATCTAACGCAAACTGAATATCTTGCTCAATGTGGTTGGCGCTTAATTTAAAACCAATCGGAATCCCACCGGTGATTTCACGCACATGGTCTGCCATTTTTTTAAAGTCCGTTGCACTGCTTAAGTCTTTAAAAGTAGGAGGCGAAATGGCTGGTTCTCCTTCTGGGATTCCACGCACTGCAGAAATTTTACCTTTGTTTTTATTACCCGGTAAATGACCTCCTGTACCTGTTTTCGCTCCTTGGCCACCCTTAAAATGAAAGGCTTGAACGTTTTTAAGCTTGCTTTCATCATAACCAAACTGGGCGCTGGCCAATTCATAAAAATAGCGTGAATTGGCTTGTTGTTCTTCTGGCAACATACCGCCTTCACCAGAACAAATTCCAGTACCAGCAAGCTCAGCTCCCATTGATAATGCCAGTTTTGCTTCTTCTGACAATGCGCCAAAACTCATGTCAGAAACAAATAATGATATCTTCAGTTTCAACGGTTTTTTGGCATTTGGCCCAATCACCAATTCACTGTTAACCGTCACATCTTCCATCAACGGCTTGGTGGCCATTTGTGCGGTCATGATTTGTAAATCATCCCAGTGTGGTAATTGATACCGTGGGACGCCCATTGAAGTCATGGGCCCATGGTGACCCATTTTCGACAACCCTTCTCTGGCCAGTTGATGAATAAAAGCCACAGTGGGCTCTTCTTTGGTCGGTTCAGCAACTGGCAATGAGCCAGCTGGTACTTTATTACCAGGCCCTTCTTTACCTATAGCAGCGTCATCAAATTGCTTGTGGCTGCCATCACAGAATGGCAAGTTGGCTGAATGTTTACATTGGCATAAATAGGCTTCACCATCTGCCTCGGCAACGAAATTTTTGGGTTTAAATGATGTGCCAGCATGTGACCCATCACAAAAGGGTTGGTTTTTTGAACGACCACAAACACAAAAGAAGTATTCTTGGTCTTTATTGAGGCTTACTTTTGCTGGCTTATTGTTGGCTACAATTGGTTTCATTGGCTTGACTCTCTGGCTCTGGTTGAAGGATAAAACCCACAAAACATCATAACATTGAGTTTATCAATATACAGCTTGTAACCTTCATACCGCCCAAAGTTGTATCGTAGGAAGGGCTCCGCCCATCATTTTGGTGATTTGACATCAAAATGATGAGCAGCAAACTAAATTTCTATTTTAAATTTTCAAAAAACAGTGCTGCTAAATTTTATAGCTTTGGCGCTGTTAAATAGAGCTGTGATGGGCAAAGCCCATCCTACTTAGCTTAAATTATCAAACAATTACTCAAAATAATTTTGATAATCATCAAGCGCATGTTTAACTTCTTGAAAAGCGTCTTTTGAACCATGCTCAGACAAATTCTTAACCGCAGACATATAAGGCATGAGAAACACATGCAACTGATCGTGTGCAGCACCCGTCATGGTGCAACCTTGTATCAATTGCTGCAAGTCACCATTCAGTGCCTCACCCAATCCAATTAAGTCTCCACCTGTTGCAACACGCTGACTCATCTGCTGGAACATTGTTCTGGTATGTGAGTCCATTTGCCATTTTGCACCTTGATTAAGTACTGGTTGTTTGCTCTCATTCAGACCACTGTGATGGTGTTTTGATTGACTTTTCAAATCTACGATCATCATGTCTTCAGCCAATAAAACTTCACCGTCATATTCCTTTTTTATGATCTCTGATGCAACATCTTTCACCGAATCACTGCGACGCATGAAATGAGCCAGCATAATTTTCTTAGCCTGTGCATTACGAGCAATCTTACCAATTTCTGAAGGTGGCATATGTAACCAGCGTCCCACACCAGTAACGGATTCTTTGACCACATTATTGGCCACCAATAAATCTGTGTTTTTAGCCAGCCTGGCCAAAGATTGGTATTCATTACTCATATCACCTGAAAAAGTGATAGAACAATTCCCCACATCAACCCGCCAAGCCACTGCACTGATAGGTCCATGGTTAACCGCAATACTCTTGATGGTGACTTCATCATCAATTTTGATTGTATTGATCTGATGTTGATCCAGTGGTGCGTCGGTGGTTTTGATTTTAAAATAACTGTTTTTCTCAGGATTTAGGTAACTGTTGAGATACCGATAAGCACCATCTGTACCAAATAGACGGTCGATAAATACGGTTGTATCCGGCATCTTTTTATTGCCTTTTGGACCCATCACTCTCAGGTTTCTTTGACGCTCTGAAAAGTAAAACCCTTTGATGAACTCGGGTAAGTCAGCACTGTGATCAACATGTAAATGAGTTAATAAGATCATGTCCAAGTCGTTTAAATTGGCTGCAGATTGCTCAAAATGGAAAGCACTGCCACCACCCGCATCAACCATTATTCTGGCTTTGTCATTGATCCAAATTAAGTGTGAAGAAGACACTTTACGATCTGAAACTTCGGGCCCGCCAGAACCCAAAATTTGAAGTTTAATGTTTTGCTCATCACAACTTTGAGAAACACCTTTGTTTGATACCGCTGTTAACAAAAAAAGCCACAATATTTTGTTCATCTGATTTTTGTTCCAATGTAAGTCATCCATATCATAACAACAAAACAACAAAATCCGCCTTACATATCTTCATGCTGCTACAGCTAGCTTTAAGCTATAATTTATAAACACATTCTTAACTTCATTGGTATTTATGAACCTCAGTAACATTGATTTAATTAATATCAGCCAGTTCCTCATTAGCATCATGATGACTGTAGTCTTTCTTTTGGCTTGGAAAATCATGGAAAAAAAATCTTATGTATTGATGTGGGCTTTATTCTATTTTTTTGCTGCTATAAACGGCGTGCTTAATGCGGCCAATGATTTGTTTCCTAACCGCAATTTATACTGGGTCATAGTCAATGCCGTTTCCCTGATCACCCAAGCTTTGGCTTTGGCAGGGTTTCGTATGCGTGCCGGAAGAGTACCTTTCCCTAATTCGATCCTTGCTTATTTTATGACTATTGAATTGTTGGTCATCTGGTTCACCTTCTTTATGCCACACATGGGTTTGCGCATGGTGTTCATTCCTTTCTCAGGAGGGCTTGTTGTGGCCGCAATCGCCTATGAAATTTTCCGAGAAAACCGACCCCTGCGACTGGCTGAAAAAAGTGCCATTGTGTTATTTTTGCTGTACTCGGTGGTGCAATTTGTGGCAGGCACATTCGCCCTGTTACAAGGTGCTGAACGAGAAGAATCCTATTTGACATTATACTTTCAAACTAACTTTTTATTCATGCCAGCATTCTTTGCTGGTTTGGGGTTATTTACTTTGCTTATTTTGGTTGATGATTTAGCCGGTAAATTAAAAAGGCAAGCCATTACAGACTACTTGACCGGTTTATTGAATCGCCGTGGCTTTAAGCTTCATGCTGACTTGTTGATCAAGCAACAACATCAAATTGGCGCTTCCATGGCAGTGATCGTTGCAGACATTGATCACTTTAAAAAAATTAACGACCAATATGGCCATCAAATAGGTGACGAAGTATTACAACATGTATCTAAATGGATGAGAAAACTTCTGATACCACCTGCTGTCATGGGGCGAACCGGTGGTGAAGAATTTGCCGTATTGGTGCCAGTGGCTGACATCAATGCAGCAAAGCAGCTCGCAGAACACCTATGTTTACAGCTTTCAAAGCAAAGCAAAGATACCAACCCCAACTTACACATCACAGGAAGTTTTGGTGTCGCCATGATCAAAGACAACTTAGAACAAACCATCATTCAAGCCGACCAAGCCATGTATCTTGCTAAAACTAACGGTAGAAATCGAGTAGAGGTTCATGTATAAACGGCTATTTCAACTGCAGTCGATAAGCATGCAACAAGGGTTCGGTGTAGCCTGAAGGTTGTTCTTTGCCTTTGAATACCAAATCCAAGGCCGCTTGGAATGCCGTGTTATTCTCTGGGTCATCAGCCATGTTTTGGTATTCTGGATCATGGGCATTTTGTTGGTCTACAACTTGGGCCATTCTGGCAAAAGTGTCTTTGACTTGTTGTTCTGTGCAGAGACCATGCAACAACCAGTTACATATGTGTTGGCTTGAAATTCGTAAGGTTGCTCGGTCTTCCATCAACCCTATGTGGTTGATGTCAGGGACTTTGGAACAACCCACACCTTGATCAATCCAGCGCACCACATAACCAAGGATACCTTGGGCATTGTTATCTAATTCATATTGAACCTGTTCAGCACTCAATGTTTCTGGGTCAGCACACAAAGGGATGCTTAAGATGTCATTGATGTCAGTCCTGGGACGATTTATTAATTGTTCTTGTACCGCGAACACATTAACCTGGTGGTAATGCATGGCATGTAAAGTAGCACCAATCGGAGAGGGTACCCACGCACAATTGGCACCAGCTTCAAGGTGTTCAATTTTGGCTGCCATCATGTTGGCCATTTCATCAGGCATGGCCCACATGCCTTTACCAATTTGAGCATGGCCTTGAAAACCACACGCTAAACCAACATCCACATTCCAGTTCTCATAAGCACCAATCCAAGACATGGTTTTGATTTCAGCTTTTGGTGCCATCGGCCCCAACATCATACTGGTATGAATTTCATCACCCGTCCGGTCCAGGAAGCCGGTGTTGATGAACACAATGCGATCTTTCACTTGTCTGATGCACTCTTTTAGATTTACAGTGGTTCGACGCTCTTCATCCATAACCCCAATCTTTATGGTATGTCTGGGCAACCCCAAAGCATCCTCAACCTGATTAAACAAGGTATTAGCAAATGCCACTTCTTCTGGGCCATGCATCTTGGGTTTTACAATATACACACTGCCTTTTCTGGAATTACGCAATGGACCTAGACTTTGCAAATCATGCATAGCAATCAATACACTGATCATGGCATCCATGATGCCTTCAGGCACTTCATTTCCATTCGAATCTATAATCGCAGGGTTGGTCATCAAGTGGCCCACATTTCGACAAAACAATAAACTGCGACCTGGCAGCGTAATGGTTTCTCCAAGCAATGATGTATAAGATTTGTCTTGAGCAGGTTCTCGAGTCATCTGCCAGCCCGCCTTATCGAAAGTGACAGCCAGATCACCACGCATCAAGCCCAGCCAATTTCGGTAGACCTCCACTTTATCTTCACCATCAACAGCTGCCACTGAGTCTTCAAAATCTTGAATGGTGGTAAGGGCTGCTTCCATGGTGATGTCTTTAACTCCAGCCAAATCTGCTTGGCCAATTTTAGACGTGGCATCTATTTCGATAATCACATGTAAACCGTTGTTCTTTAAAACCACTTGTTCTGGTGCATCTGGTTCGCCATTAAAACCGACACACTGATGAAGTTGATTCAGTGCTGTAGTGCGGTTATCTTCCAGTGAGATCATCAACCGGTGATCTTCAACATAATAGGCTGTTGCTTGATGATGACTACCTACCTTTAAAGGAAAATGTTGATCTAAAAAATCCCGGCCATAAGCAATCACCCTTTGTCCACGAATCGCGTTATAACCCACCGATTTTTCTGCACAGTTGGATTCAGCGATGACATCCGTGCCATAAAGCGCATCGTACAATGAACCCCATCGAGCATTTGTGGCATTTAAAGCAAATCGTGCATTGGAGGTAGGCACCACCAATTGCGGGCCAGCTTGTTTAGCTATTTCATCATCAACTTGATCAGTGGTGATTTTAAAGTCAGCACCTTCATCAACTAAATAGTCAATCTCTTTTAAATAACTCACATAGGCTTTCTGATTAAAATGACTTCGATTTTTAATTAGCCATTGGTCTAAGTTTGCTTGCAGGGTCGATCTTTTTTTGAGAAGTTGCTGATTAATAGGCCCCAACTCATTGATGATATCTGAAAAAGATTGCCAAAATTGATTCGTTGTTAAGTCAAGTTCAGGTAAAACTTCCTGATCAATGAATGAGGCAAGCAAAGTGTCAACTTTAAGGGTTGCTTTTACAGTGTATGAAGTCATTTTGAATCCTGTTTGAAGAAGTTTTTAAGACGAAACCTTTTTATTTTATAACAGCTTTTTAGACTAAAAACTCTAATTTACAG
>JBPOFV010000014.1:0-14415 GCA_051252335.1 Marinicella sp.
CAACTTGAACTTCTAGAATACGACCTTTGCATTTGGCTTTATCGCATTCTGAAATGTGGCCGTAATCACCTAAGATTACCGCACCTACTGAGTCTCTTTCCAAGTTCAATGCCAAAGCATAAGTATCACCTGGTAACTCAATCATTTCACCTTGCATCGCATCGGCTAAGCCGTGGATTCGCACAATTCCGTCAGATGTACTGACAACAGTACCTTCTGTACGGGCTTCTGATTGAACTTTAAAGTCCTTAATTCGATCTTTAATCAGTTCACTGATTTCTGATGGATTCAATGTCGTTTGCATTGCATTTCCTCGTATTCTATTAAGTCAGTTTGACTTATTAATTAAAAAGTTGTGTCTTCAAGCGATCTACTTTACCGCGCAAAGTACCGTCAATCACCAAGTCTCCACAGTGAATTCTGGCACCGCCCATCATGTTTTCATCGATGTGCGTTTGCAAGCTGATCTGTTTACCGGTTCTCTTGCTGAGTGCTGCTGTCATAGCCTGTTGTTGAGCTTCAGTCAATGCCACAGCTGAATACACATCCACGGTCAGTGATTGTGAGTCCTGCTCTAAGTAGTATTGATACAATTCCGCCACTTCAGGTAACAAGCTTAAGCGGTCATTTTCCACCAACAATCGAACAAAATTTTTGTAATGTTCACTGCCAGTTTCGCCGCTCACCAATTGAACCAGATCGTCGACCAATACATCTGGGCGACCGAAGTAATTAAGAATCTCTTCGTTTTGAGCTAATCCGGCAGCAACCAACAAGTCTTTAGACCATTGGTCTATAGCAGACTCACTTTTGGCGAACTCAAATGCCGCTTTGGCATAAGGTCTTGCTAATGTGATTAATTCACTCATTTCAGATCTCTTTGATTAAATCGTCCAACAAATCTGCATGTTTACCGGCATCCACTTCTTTTGAAAGCAGTTGTTCGGTACCTGCAATGGCTAAAGCAGACACTTGCTGACGCAAGGCTTCTTTGGCACGATTCGCTTCTTGTTCAATTTCAGCCTTGGCCGCATTCAACTGACGCTCTTTTTCAGCAAGTGCGTCTGATTTTGCTTGGTCTTTGATTTTAGAGGCCATTTGAGTTGCCTGGTCTTTTATATGACTGGCTTGCTCTTTGGCTTCCACAATCAAGGTATCAACCTTGGCTTTGGCTTGATTCAATTCTTTTTCAGCACGATCACCAGCGGCTAAACCGTCAGCAATCTTTTTCTCACGCTCTTCCATGGCGCCCAAGATTTGCGGCCAGATGTACTTCATGGTGATGATAATCACAACAAAGAACACAAGTGCTTGAATGATTAGAGTTGCATTAATATTCATGTTTGTACTCCGCCTTAATCTGTTTGATAGTGCCTAGAATTAACCTGTAACAGCTGCTAAGAATGGGTTGTTGAAAGTAAAGAACAAAGCAATACCAACACCAATCATAGCTACCGCATCGACCAGACCCATTAACAAGAAGTACTTACCTTGTAACATTGGGGCTAATTCAGGTTGACGAGCTGACGCTTCTAATAAGCGACCACCCAAGATACCCAAACCGATACCAGTACCAATCGCACTCAAGCCTAAAATCAATGCCACTGCAATGGCTGTCATACCTTGAATATCAGCTACTAATGCTAAATTTTCCATCGTTTTCTCCGATTTACCTTTTGGTTAAAATATAAAAATTAATAATTAATGTGAATCATGTGTCTCATGTGACATGTTTAAATAAACCACACTCAACATCATGAAAATGTATGCTTGCAATGTAATGATCAGTATGTGGAACAAAGCCCATGCCAAAGCAAGTAAAAACTGTACAAAGCCCATGGAGGCGCCTGAAAAACTTAAAGCGTCTGACCAACCGTAGTTTAAAGTCAGAACTGCGATCAATATAAAGATCAACTCACCTGCATACATGTTTCCGAAAAGTCGTAAACCCAATGAAACAGGTTTGGCGATGGTTTCAACAATATTCAGGAAGATATTTGGAATGGCCAATATGCTTTGTACCAATAAATTAGGGCTTTCAAATGGGTGGGTAGCAAACTCTTTCAAGTAACCCAACACAAATGGTTTTTTCACAGTAAAACTGTAATAGAAAACAATCAACATCACACCAAATGACATACCAAAGGTGATGTTTAAGTCTGTTGAAGGCACAACCTTCATATAATTAATGCCAACTAAAGTACCTAGCCATGGAAGTAGATCAACTGGGATTAAATCCATGAAGTTCATCAAGAACACCCAAATAAAAATACTCAAGGCCAAAGGAGCAACTACTTTGCTTGTGCCATGAAAGATGTCTTTGGCTTGTTGGTCAATGAAACCAATGATCAACTCAATGAAGTTTTGAGTTTTGTTTGGAACACCGGCTGAAGCCTTCTTAGCTACTCTGCGGAAAAACCACAGATAAATAACTGCCAACAAAATGGTATAGAAAACACTGTCCGTGTTAATGGTCCAGAATGAGTTGCCTTCAACCAGTTCTGTGGTGTGATTCTGTAAATGGTGACTGATGTATTCACCAGCGCCGCCGCCTTCGCCACTTGCCATCGATTTTTCTCACTTAAATGATGTTAACAAAGCCACCCAAAACGCTAGTAAGGTGGCAATAAATCCAATCAATAAAGGCATCAATTGGAATGAGAAATTGGTAATTGCTACATAAAACAAAACACCAATAACTACAAATTTCATGATCTCGCCTTTAAACATTCTTCCTACCAATGACTCTGTATTACCAAAAGGCCAGGTAACTATCAGAGTAAATGCCAACGAACCCATGGCGCTGATCAAAGCACCGGTTCCTGCTGAATAAGCAGCTTGCATTCCTTGTATATAGAAAAAAATAGCGGCAATCAGAACCCCAATCAAAACTTGATATATGGGTATTTTTACTACGGTTTTTTTCACCTCTTTCAAGGTCAGTTGTTCGGTCATTTTTGGCTTGGAGTCAATACTCAATTGGCTAGAATTAACGAGTCAATCAGATTGCCTCAACTAAAAGCGGGTGCATTATAATGGTTAATCCAAGGCAACGCAATGGTTTTAGGGCAAAAATACCTGTGATTTTTGGCATTTATTTGAAGCGGCTATTTCTTCTTTTTGGCACGAGGATGTGCGCGATCATAAACTTGGGCCAAGTGCTGAAAATTTAAATGGGTGTAGATTTGGGTGGTGGCTAAATCTGCATGGCCCAGCATTTCTTGGACCGCGCGTAAATCACCCGAAGACTCCAACATATGTGAGGCAAAAGAATGGCGTAATAAATGTGGATATACTCGCTCCCATAAGCCTTGTTGTTGTGCCCAGTATTTCACTCTGGCTTGAATGCTTCTTGGCTTTAATTGACCACCTCTGTTACTGATGAACACATGTGGATGTTCACTGCGATTCCAAACCAACGATATGGGTTGCCATTGTCGCAAAGCTTGGATCGCCATTTTGCCGATTGGTACCATCCGTTCTTTATTACCTTTACCCAAGACCCGCACCAAGGCATCATCTAACATCAAGTCATGCCATTGCAACCCAGACAATTCTGATAATCGCAGCCCCGATGAGTAAAACAATTCCAACAGCGCTTTGTCTCGAATGGCAATGTCACTCACAGCTTGGATGTCCAACAACCTGAATAAGGTATCAACATCCAACACTTCAGGTAATGATCTGCCTATCTTAGGAGTTGAGACGAGCTCCACAGGATTGCCAATTAACAAGTCTGGGTATCGATTGATACAAAAAGCAAAAAAATTTTTAAGGTGAGAACGGTAGCGAGCCAATGATTTCGCTGCAGCGCCTGAAGCCGACCTTTGCATTAAATAGGCCCTGATATCCGCTTCTGAAATCAACTCTATGTCAATTTCAGAACGCTTTGCCTGCATCAGGTCATCAATAAAATGTTCAAGATCACGCCGATTGGCTGCCACAGTTAATGGCGATAATTGGCGATGAACGGCTAAATGCGTTAGATATTCATCAAGACATGGCTTGATTTTCATCTTGGGGTTTCAATTGGGTGAAATAAGCCACCAATATCTGGCTCAACTTCTGCAAAATATCACTGGCTGAATGGGGATGAAACTTTTCTTCATCTTTACTGGCAAATGCCAACAACCCATATTGAGCATGTTGACCAATGGGCAAAACAACTGCTGACTTGATGTCCTCTGAATCACCGAAGATACTTTGTACTTTTTCTTTTTTTAGACGGCCTGACAAGGGTTCATCTTTGGCTTGAAACACTGAAAATTGTGTCATTTGGTTACTCGTTATGGTTTCAACAGAAGATAGATCGGGCAATGCCAACAACCCTTCTGCCACCAACAGCTTAAAATAATCACTGGGAAAATGAGTCGTCACAAAAGCAACAAACTCCGGTAAAAAATCAGCTTTTTTAACCACTGACATTTCAGTCAGAAGCGAGAACAAACGATTCATCATTGATTCACTTTGTTGAGCATTGCTAATCAGTTGCCCAATTTGCGCTTTGAGTTGACGATTTTCTTTTTGTAAGGTTTTCAATTGGTGGGTGGTCAAATTTGTCAACTCACCCTCAGGGGTCTCCACTTCCAGAGCTGACATCAATTCAGGATGTTGTGCGAAGTAACCTGGATTTTTAATCAAGTATTTCTTAATGGCGTTTTGAATTTTTAAATCATCACTCATATTATTTGGCTTTGGTCCTGTTGTTTCTTGTACTTCCTAAGTTTCAAGGCTTATTTGTCCAGTATATACTGTTCGAGCAGGTCCTGTTAAGGTGATTTTATCATCGGCCAAATCATAACTGACACGCAAATCCCCGCCTAACATTGAAACCGTTAATGGTGTGGTGGTCCCTAACAATGTTGCGCTGGCAATGGCTGCTGCACAGGCGCCACTGCCGCAGGCTTGTGTTTCTCCAACACCTCGCTCAATAACTCGCAACTGAATATGGTGATCATCAATTTTTTTTATCGCTTCAAAATTAACGCCGGATTCAAATTGATTGGCCACCAAATGACTCAAAGGCTCTAAGTCATGAACAGTCAACTGTGGCTCATGATACACCCAATGTGGATTTCCAATATCGACATAATAGCCTTCAATACCCGCAATATTTTTTTCTGCAACTTTGACTGATTGATCAAAGGTAACTGAGATTTGATCTTCATCGACATAGTGCAAATGCACTTCACCACCTAGACCGGTTAAGCGTAAATTGTTAACTTCAACGCCTTGATGGTGCAAATAATATGCGATGGCTCTTTGACCATTCCCGCATTGTTCTGCTTCACCGCCATCAGCATTAAAGAATCGATACTTCAGTTCGTCACCTTGTTGCTCAATCACAATCAACTGATCAAAACCAACACCGGTGCGTCGGTTTGCCCATTCTGCTATTTGTGCAGTGGAGGCATTGAATTGATCACTGCGGCAATCCAACAACATAAAGTCATTGCCTAAACCATGTAATTTTTCAAAGTTATAAGTTTTAGCCACTTTGTTTTTGCTCTTGTTTTTGTTCTTGTTCCTGCTCTGGCATATACAAATCACCTTTATTGCCACAACCAATCAGTAGCAACATCATCATTAATATAGATGCTTTAACAACCAGCACAGACGATTTAATCACCAAGGGATTGACCGTCCATTTGTTGGATTCATTGTTTTTCATTACTTTGAGTGTTATACGCTAATACCGGTATAATAGAACGCTTTTAATTGGATAACAAGTCAGAAGCTTCATGTTAGAATTTATCAGTCAAAAAACAGGCGACAATCCTGAATTATTGGTCATTTGGCTCCATGGATTAGGTGCAGATGGCCATGATTTCGAACCAGTGGTGCCGCAATTTGTCAATCCAGACATGGATTTGCAGTTTATTTTCCCGCATGCACCAATCCAAGCAGTGACCATCAATGGCGGCATGAAAATGCGGTCCTGGTATGACATCAAGATGATGGACATTGGAAAAATGCCTGACGAGGTTGGCATTCGTGAATCAGAACAAAGCGTATTGGCACTGATCGAGACACAAATCGCTGCGGGCTATAAAGCAGATCAAATTGTACTGGCTGGATTTTCTCAAGGTGGAGCCATTGCTTTACACACTGCCACCCGTATGCAGCACAAATTAGCAGGCGTTGTGGCATTGAGTTGTTATTTACCCATTCCTGAAAAATTGTTGGCAGAACAATCAGAAAAAAATCTAAAGACACCGCTGTTTATGGGACATGGCACCCATGACCCCGTGGTGCCATATCAACTGGGTAAAAACTCTTTTGAAACCCTTAAGTCGGCTGGTTACCATGCAAGCTGGCATGAATATCCATTGCAACATGGCGTATCAATGGACGAACTTGAGGACATCAAACGATTCATTTTAAAACTCAAGGCCTGATGTCTGGCTATCCAGGCTTGTCATTAATTGAGCAAGACCACCCTGACAAGCACATAAGTTGGGTAGACTCGATTGATTCAACACAATCTGCCGTTAAACCCAACTCGATATTAATCGCTGAATATCAAAAGGCAGGTGTTGGACGTCGGGGCAACAGCTGGCTCTCAGCCAGTGGCCAATCAATTTGTTTTTCTTACCGATTTATTTTAAGAACTGAGATCAATCACATGTCTGGTTATGCCTTAATCATCGCCTTGGCGACCATCCAAGCAATGGCTGATTATGAGGTGCCAACTGGAAAAACGATTCAAGCCCAAGTCAAATGGCCCAATGACCTGTACTTTGAAGACAAGAAATTTGCCGGTATACTCATCAGCCTCAAACCCAAGGGTAAAAAACAACTTGATGTCACTGTGGGTATTGGAATTAATTGGTCTTTAAGTGAAGCGCAAATGCGGGCAGTTAATCAACCTGTCTGCAACATACCATTGCGCAATAAACCCACCAGAGGCGCCTTTATTAATCAGTTAATCAAGCAAATTAATAACAACAATGAAATATTTTTACAACATGGTCTCAAAGCTTTTCTTAGCCAATGGCATGCCCATGATTATCTGGCCAACAAAAACATTCTCATAACTCAACTCAATGATTCTACAGCGGGAACCTATTGTGGAATTGATGATCAAGGCCAACTGACCGCATCCGTCAATGGCAAGATCAAGCGTTTCTCTGGTGGCGAAGTCAGCGTGAGAACTATATAATCAGCGCTTTATTCAATAAATCGAGACTTGAGTTCCAGATGCGTTATTTATTCATACTTTTATTGATGGCAAACATTGCTTTTTTTGTCTGGACAAAACGCCTGTCACCGCCAATTAAAAAAACATTTACCCCTGTTGACACTGGAGTCACCCAATTACAATTGGTTGCAGAAATAGACCCAACTGAGGATGAACCCATTGACCCAATCATCAACACCGACATCAATGACGATGTTCAACAAATGTGTTTTTCCGTTGGACCTTTTGATATAGAGGCCAATATCCATGCCGCTTCTGAAACATTAAACCCAGTGGTACTCAAAACCAACATACGCAAAATCACCACCACACAAGAAGCCGGTTATTGGGTTTATTTACCAGCCCTTTCTAGTCGAGCAGAAGCCTTGAAAAAAGGCCGTGAATTGGCCGCTGCTTTTGTCAAAGATTACTATGTAGTAACCTCAGGAGACAATGAAAACTCAATTTCATTGGGTTTATACAGAGAGCCTTTTAATGCCGACAGTCGCATAGCAGAATTATCAAAAAAAGGTTTTCAGGTGAGCAAAGAAATTCGCATTGAACAATGGCCAGAATTCTGGTTAGACTACAGCGCCACTGAACAACAGTTACCCAACATCCCAAACCTCAAAGACACTTTCCCAGACACCAGTCAAAACGAAGTGATTTGTAAGAACAGTTAAGCAGATGGCTCACATATTGTTTGTTGATACCAGTCACCCAAAAGCTTATGATTTTGATGACTTGGCAGCACAGGCCATGGGTGGGACCGAATCCAGCTTATTGCGGACTGCTAAAATCCTTTGCCGTCATGGTCAGCAAGTGACTGTATTTCAACAACAACGTGTTAAGCCTATTGAACAAAATGAAATTCAATTCGTTGGACCACAACAGTTGAACGAAATTCAAACACCTGAACATGTGGTTGTATTGCGCAAATTCCCGCAATTGATCAATTTTAAACTACACTACCCGCAAGCTCAATTTCACCTATGGATTCACACCTATAAAAATTGGGAATATGTATTCAAGCGCAGCATTCGCTTCAAACCAGCCTGGCAGTTAATCACAAATTCACACACCCATGCCAAACACTGTGACAAATTATTGAATCGTGGTATGGTTGGCCGCATTTATAATTTATTTAAAAGCCCGGTCAGTATCAAAACTTGCTACAACCCTATACCAGCCCAGTTGACTGAATATCCACCACAAAAAAGAGATCTCAATAAATTACTGTTTTTGTCGGCACCAAATAAAGGCTTGGATCAAGTGTTGAACACTTTCCAACAAATCAACCGACACCTGAAAGATTTAAAATTGTATGTGGCCAACCCTGGTTATCGAGAAGACCAGCCTGAAGATATCACCAATGTGCATTACTTAGGCGCTTTACCCGCTGAACAAGTCAAACAACATTTAGCCAGCAGTTTGTGTGTGTTTTACCCTCAGGACTCATTTGCTGAAACATTCGGTTTAATTTATGCGGAGGCCAACGCCCTTGGCACGCCAGTAATGGCCCATGACATCGGCGCTGCACGTGAAATATTACACCCCAACAATGCACTGATTAATGCTGAAGATAACTACCAAATCACCAAAACACTGGTCGAATGGCAGCGACAACTACCTGCCGTTAGTTACCGTCAAGAATTTAATGAACCGGCGATAATGCAGCAATGGGTTGAAGCTTTGGGCTTGTGAGAAATCCATTCACACTTTCAAACTAAGCACCTGACATCAAATTAATTTGTTTCCAGTTTTTCATTTCAACCGTTTTCATTTAATGAAGGCTGATTGACACAAAAATAAACCCCAGTTCAAACATTTGATTGTAGCAATTTCACAGCTGTTCAATCATGGATTTTTATGATGGCAATCCAGATAATTTATTTGTATGATTATCTGCTACAGAATTATCCACATCATTCATTTCTAGTGTGATCATATGACAAACCATAAAACAGAAGGGTATTCCGCTCCAAAAACACTGCTTATCAGTGTGCTGATTATATTAGCTGGTGTGGCTTTTACTTGGGTTATATTCAGTACGGAACCTGTAGCAAAACGTGAAGGTGCCACCCGAAAATCACCGATGTTGGTCGAAACAGTGCAGATAGAAGTTGGCAACCACACACCGATTATCGAAGCCATGGGAACCGTGATCCCCGCTCGTAAAATTCAACTCAAAGCAAAGGTCAGTGGCCAAGTGATTTCCAGTTCTGAACAATTTGTTCCAGGAAAAACTGTCAAACAAGACCAACAACTGTTGCAACTTGATCCGATCGACTATCAGTATCAATTACAACAAAACCAAAGTGACTTGGATCAAGCTCAAGCCAATTTACAACTTGAAATGGGTGAACAAATGGCTGCATTAAAAGATTACCAACAACTTGGGCGCCAAGTGGATTCGACACAAAAGTCATTGATTCTCAGAGAACCACAATTGATCCGCGCCAAAGCACAAGTTGCTGCCGCTCAAGCCTCATTGGATCAAGTCAAACTTGACCTCCAAAGAACACAAGTCACAGCACCATTTGATGCCTATGTCCAGCAGACCTTCGCACATTTAGGAACCCAAGTGAATACCAATGATGCGTTGGCTGAGCTGGTAGGGATAGATGTTTATTGGATTGAAGCAACCATACCACTGGATCAATTGGCATGGCTTGAACCCATTTCCAATGATCAAGGAACACCCGTTTGGGTTCAGGATCAGTTGGCCTGGTCCGATCAAGAATCACGCCATGGCAGGCTGATCAGCATCATCGGGCAAGTTGACGATGATACACGCATGGCTCGGGTTTTGATTGCCGTAGATGATCCCATTGGCTACCATGATGAGAGCCTACCTAAGTTAACATTAGGAACTTTTGTTAAAAGTCGCATTGCAGCTAAAGAGTTAACTGCTGTGGCTCGAATTGATAGGGCTTATGTTAGAAAAAATGACACTTTGTGGTTGATGAATGATGATCAACAACTAACTATCAAATCATTGAATGTCATCTATCGTGATGAACAATATGCCTATGTGCAAGACAGTATCAAAACCGGTGATCAAATGATCATCACCGATCTATCTAGAGTCACCGAAGGCGCTGCATTAAGACTCAACAACGATCAGACCCATGAGCGCTGATTTACCAGCAGGCATCAAACCAGGTCCCATTGCTTGGATGGCTTGTAATCCAATTGCTGCCAATTTACTGATGATGATTCTGTTGGCAGGTGGTTTCTATATGGCCTTTGAAGTCAGGAAAGAAGTCTTTCCTGCCTATGAAATGGACATCATTAATATCCAGGTTTCATACCCAGGTTCTTCTCCAGCAGAAGTTGAACAAGGAATACTTCAACCCATAGAAGATGCCGTCAGGTCAATTCAGGGCATCCAAGAATTAAGTGCTGAGGCCAGAGAAGGCTCAGGTACTGTCACCATTGAATTGGTTAATGGCACCGACCGCATGAAGGCTTTTCAAGAAGTGGATCAGGCAGTCAATCGAATTCGCACATTCCCTATCGATGCTGAAGACCCAGAGGTCAGTATCCGTGCTCAGCAACAAGAAGTTATGGACGTTGGTCTTTTCGGCGATATTGATGTTTGGTCCTTGAGACAGCTGATTGAACAATTGCGGGATCGATTACTTTCTGAGCCTGAAATCACACAAGTGGAATTGGGTAACATGCCAGACTATGTCACTCATATTGAAGTGGAACAAGCACAATTAAGACGCTATGGCATCACCTTAGGCCAAATTGCTGACCAGATCGAACAATCTGGCAAGGATGTTCCCGCTGGTTCAATTGAAACCAGTGGTGGTGAAATCCTGTTACGCATGAACGAACGCAAACAATGGGCCAATGAATTTGGCTCCATTCCAATCGTAACTGGCAACAACGGAGCAGTTGTAACTTTGGCCGAATTGGCCTCGATTGAAGATGGTTTTGAAGAAGCGGGCTTTCATTCTCAGTTTAACCGCCAACCCTCAGTTGAACTCAGCGTTTTTCGCGTGGGTGAACAATCGCCATTAGAAGTGGCAGCTGCGGTCCAAAGGGTCTTGAATGAATTGGACAGCACCTTGCCTGAAGGTGTCAGTTACCGCATCGACAGCAATGATGCGGAAAACTTCAAAGACCGACTTGATTTACTGCTAAACAATGGGGTGTTGGCACTGATAATTGTATTGGGCATTTTAACCATCTTCTTGGAATATAAACTGGCATTCTGGATCATGATGGGTATGACCATTTCTTTTGTTGGGGGACTCTTGTTTTTACCATTAGCTGACATCAGTATCAATATGATTTCAATGTTCGCTTTTTTGGTGGTGTTGGGAATTGTGGTAGATGATGCCATTGTTGTGGGGGAAAATATACACGAATTCCGCCAGCAAGGTCAAAATCACCTCGCAGCAGCCATCAATGGTGTAAGAGACGTTTCAATTCCAGTCACATTCACCATCCTTACCACCGTTGTGGCATTTATTCCTATCATGTTTATCCCTGGTACAACAGGAAATTTTTGGTGGCCCTTCCCAGTGGTGGTGATCATTGTGCTGTTGGTGTCATTATTCGAAGCCTTATTCATCTTACCGGCTCATTTGGCGCATAAGTCCAAATCGACAAGACCTATCGGACAAGCCGTCCATAAGCACCAACAAAAAGTAGCCACTGGCTTTAATCACTGGGTTCAACAACGGTACCGCCCTTTCATCGACCGTTGCATACGACATCGTTACATCACAATCAGTATGGCAGTGTCTTTCTTGATTGTAGCTGGCGCCTACGGGGTCAGCGGTCACATGGGAATCATTACCATGCCTCGTGTGGCTGCCGATGAAATTGAAGCCGGTGTCAGATTGCCGGTTGGCACCACTCGAGAACAAGCTGCTGAAGTGGCTCAGGCCATTACCGATTCAACCCAGCGCATGTTTGCTGAGCATGATCTGTATCAAGCTGCCGAAGGCATCAAAACCAATGTCAGAAGAAAGAATTTTATTGATGTTGAGATTGTGATGTTACCCCCAGATGAGCGTGATATGACAGCTGCACAATTGATTGAATTGTGGAATCAGGAGATTGGTGACCTGGCAGGCATAGATCAAATCACATTTGAAGCTGAACGAGGGCCTGGTGGTTGGCGTGATGACATCAGTGTTGACTTGAGCCACAACAATCCAGAATTTTTGGTTCAAGCCAGTCAACGATTTAAAAATGAAATGGCCAGTTATGCCGCCACTCGAAACATCAATGACAATTACAACAAAGGCAAACAACAATATAACTTCACTTTGAAACCCGAAGCTCAATTGTTGGGTCTGACACCTGAGTTTGTTGGACGCCAAATCCGCGATGCATTCTATGGGGCAGTTGCCATGCGTCAACTTCGTGGAACCAATGAAATAGAAGTGCGAGTGAAATTACCCTTGACAGAACGCCAAGATCACCACAGCTTAGAAAACCTGATGTTACAAACCAACAATGGTGTTGAAGTGCTTTTGCGAGATGTCGCTCAATTCAATGAAGGTGAAGCCTTCAGCTCATTGAGCAGGCGCAACGGACTCAGAGTCATCAATGTTGGCATGGATGTGGAACCACAAAACGCCTTGACTCGAATATCAGCCGCTATGAATCAACAAGTGTTGCCTCAATTGCGTGCAGAATTTCCGGGATTAACCTGGAGTTTTCGTGGCAGCGATGCACAAATGCGCGAATCAACTCAAGTTCTTTGGAGTGGTTTTGGGATGGCCATGTTTGTCATCTATGCATTGTTAGCAGTTGCATTTGGCAGCTACACGCAACCTTTGATAGTGATGATGGCCATACCTTTTGGCGTCATTGGTGTGGTTATTGGACATCTATTACTGGGCTATGATTTGTCATTAGTCAGTCTGATGGGTACAGTGGCTTTATCTGGCGTGGTGGTCAATGGTGCTTTGATCATGGTCGATCATGCCAATAAACGGCGAGATAAGTTATCTGCACTCGAGGCCATTCGTGAAGCCAGTGTACGTCGTTTCCGACCCATTGCTTTGACCACTTTGACCACCTTTGGCGGACTCACACCCATTATCTTAGAACGATCTATGCAAGCAGCTCAACTGATACCCATGGCCATTGCATTGGGCTTTGGAATTGTTTTTGCCAGTTCCATCATTTTAATCATGGTACCCTGTTTTTATATGGCTGTAGAAGACATCAAAGACAAACTCAAACCAATTCACTAGTGAATCAACCAAATTCCAGCTTACATCTCTTTTTCCAGGTCGTTTAAAGCATTGATGTAATCGGTGTTTGGATTTGCTTTAAATAAACAACGGCTGAACAAATCAAATATATCCAAGAATAATGACTGCTGTTTTAAGCACGCATCCTTTAGTTATTCAAAAAGTTTGGCTCAACTTTCTTTAAAATCCACAGACACTGAATTCACACAATAACGCAGACCTGTTTCGGTGGGGCCGTCATTAAACACATGACCAAGGTGACCTTCACAATTGGCACAAACCACTTCAACTCGACGCATGCCATGTGATTCATCAAACACTTCTTTGATTTTCCCTGCAGCAATTTCTTGATCAAAACTGGGCCATCCACAACCAGCATCAAACTTTGAACCACTGGCGAACAGCACTTCGCCACAGGCTTTACAGCTGTAGTGCCCATCTTTAAAGTTGAGGTTATATTCACCGGTGTGTGGGCGTTCAGTGCCCTTATTGACAATCACTTCATAGCTGATTGGGTCCAGCTTGGCTTTTAATTCTTTTTTTAATTCTTCTTTCATGAGTTGTCTTTCTAGTGTATTCAACATGTAACATGTCGATGATAAGCAAAAATACAAGTACAGCCTGTATACAAATGTGGCATTTTCTTAATCAATGTTGATTATTCTCAAATATTTATTTACCAAACTTTTGCTCACAAAAAGCCCTTGCCGGAACTTCTTTTATATACCTACAAAAGTAAAAAATTGGTTTGTCAGGATCTTCATTTTGGTTATTCCAACTTATTGACCGCAGTTTTCTGCAACCATCTTCAATATAAAGTGCATGGGGTTCTTTGCTTTCCATCTTGTTACCTGACAAGTCATACATGCCTGTAAATTTACATGAAATTATTGCACCACTGCCATCAGCTATAAACGAAAAAATCACTGATAGCCCAACACCATTTGGAATCTGCTCAGCAAAATCAAATGATAGTTCTGCACGGCACATAGGAGAGTCAGGAATTAG
>JBPOFV010000015.1:0-14254 GCA_051252335.1 Marinicella sp.
GTCCACCTGATTGCAGTCCAAATAAGGTACCACGATCATAAACCAGGTTGAATTCTACATAACGACCGCGTCGGTACTTTTGAAATTGTTTGTGTTCATCATCAAACACACTGTTTTTGTGTTTACTCACAATGGGTAAATAGGCATCACAATAAGCATCTCCTATCGCCCGAAGGAATGCAAAACTTTGGTCAAAACCCCATTCATTTAAATCATCAAAAAACAAACCACCTACGCCACGTGTTTCATTCCTGTGTTTTAAATAAAAGTAGTCATCACACCATTTTTTGTATTTTGGATACACCTCATCACCAAATGGCTTACAGGCATCATGTGCCACTTGATGCCAATGTTTAACATCTTCATCAAATGGATAATATGGAGTTAGATCAAAGCCACCACCAAACCACCAGTGTCCGGGCTTATCATCTTTGGGTAAGGTTCTGAAGACCCGTACATTGGCATGTGAGGTTGGTATGAATGGGTTGTCAGGATGGACCACCAATGAAACGCCAGAAGCTTCAAAGCCATGACCCGCCATTTCAGGTCTTTTGGCTGTGGCAGCAACGGGTAGTTCTGCCCCAATAACATGAGAAAAATTAACCCCAGCTTGTTCAAATACTGAACCATTGAGAACCCTGGTTCGTCCGCCACCTCCGGCTTTGTGCTGCCATTTATCTTGTTTAAAATGACCCTGACTTTCTACTGTTTCCAGTTGTTCACAAATGTTATCTTGCAGGGCTTTGAGGTATGCAACGACTTGATCAAATTGGGTTTGATTCATGATGATTTAGGAATAGCTGAATTGACACCATTATACCCTTGGACATGGCTTAATTGGTTTTTTGACCTGACAAAAATACCATGCCCACGCCCCAACTCTTTACCATCTGCGTTATAAACCACAGATTCAGCTATGAATTGACTGCTGTTTATACTCACTACTTGACCTTTTGCTCGCATAATGCCATCACTGACTGGACGGGTTAAATAGGTGGTAAATGTGGTGGTTAACATGAAATATTTATCTTCCAATGAATTGGCTGCAAAATAAGCCGCATCATCCAACATTTTAAAATATACAGAGCCATGTACTGCTTGTGCAGCATGATGAAAATCTGCTTTTAGTTCAATGCTGATTTCTGCGACCCCTTGATTGACAGAGATGGCAGGCTCAAAAAATGAATTGAACGGCGCAGACAAATACATCTGCTCTAATTTGCGATAATGACTTTTATTCATTTATTTTACTCTGTGCTGTTTATTTTTCAAAAAAAAACTTATTATAATGGCGTATTGTTCAATTCGACGAATCCCATGAATTTTTTAGTCAGTAATGATGATGGCGTAAACGCCAAAGGAATAAAAATATTGGCTGAAATGCTTGAAGATTTAGGTGATGTGGTGGTATTTGCTCCCAACAGAGACCGTTCAGGTGCCAGCAACTCTTTAACCCTGGATCGGCCCATTAGAGTTGAAAAGGTTTCTGACACGGTATTCAGTGTTTATGGCACACCTACTGATTGTGTGCACTTGGCGGTAACCGGGGTTTTAGATGAAGAACCTGATATGGTCATCTCTGGAATTAACAATGCAGCCAACCTGGGTGATGACGTTTTGTATTCTGGCACTGTTGCAGCAGCCATTGAAGGTCGGTATCTTGGCTTGCCTGCAATTGCAGTTTCTATTGTGCTTGACTCAGTGAAAGAAAATCGACGCCCCAGAGATTTTCATACGGTGACACATTTTTTAAAGAAAATCGTGCAGCATGTCATCAAACACCCATTGCCACAAGACACCATCCTTAATGTCAATGTACCAAATTTACCCATAGATGAAATCAAAGGCATGAAAGTCACCCGGCTGGGATATCGGCACAAAGCAGAAAATGCCATACCTATTCGAGACCCAAGAGGATTTAAAATGTATTGGATTGGTCCTGCTGGACCCGAAGCAGATGCAGGAGAAGGCACTGATTTTCATGCCGTAAAAAATGGTTATGTGTCAATTTCACCGATACAAACAGACATGACCAAACATGCCTTTATCAGTGAATTAGATGAATGGGCACAAAATATATGAATTCGCTGGGCATTGGCATGACATCAGAAAGAACACGTCAGCGAATGATAGATCGTTTACGGATAAAAGGCATAGGGGATGAAAGGGTCTTGATGGCCATGGCACAAATACCCAGACATTTATTTGTCGATGAAGCGCTGGCCCATCGTGCATATGAAGATGATGCATTACCCATTAAATATGGTCAAACGATATCTCAACCATTTGTGGTTGCTCGCATGACTGAAGAAATTATCAAACACAACCACCCTGTCAAAGTATTGGAATTAGGCACCGGTTCTGGATATCAAGCTGCTGTTTTGGGGTTGTTGGTTGATCAAGTATTCAGCATAGAAAGAATTGATAAGCTAACACGAATTGCACGCAGAAGATTCATTAAGTTGGGCTATCGAAACATACGCTGTAAAACTGGAGATGGTTTTCAAGGTTGGCCTAATGAAGCTTTATTTGACATCATTATTTGTACAGCTGCTCCTGAAAAAGTTCCTTATAGCCTATTGGATCAATTGGAAATTGGTGGCAAAATGATCTTACCTGTTGGTGACAATAAGAAACAAAAGCTGATTGCTATTGTCAAAGAAGAACATGGCTATCATGAGGAATTATTGGGCGAAGTCTTTTTTGTGCCCTTATTAGAAGGTGTGGTGAGGTAAGTGAGATTTGTTTTTAGCATAGTATTGATCATAAGTGTAATTTCTTGTGCGCCAAGACGACCTGCTAAAGTGGATGAAATTGGAACAAAGCCTCACAGAACACAGACCAAATCGAACTCCAGACACCCTATCAGAGATCAACAAAAAACCACCCACACAGTGGTCAAAGGTGATTCACTTTATTCCATTGGGTTTAGGTATCAAAAAGACTATAAAACGCTGGCAGCCATCAACAACATCAAACCACCCTATCGTATTTATCCCAAGCAAATCCTTAAATTGACTGGTACGGTGGATAAAGTTGTATTCAGACCCGATGATAATGCAGCAGTTAAAACCAAACCATTGGTTAGAAACCAGCCCATTAATGCCAAACCAACTGTACAGAAGCCAACTCAAACTAAAACAGACAAGCCGGCTGTAAAAACAACAACTAACAAACCGAAACCTAGCACTCAATCAAAGCCTGAGACTCAAAAACCACCCAGCAGAAAACCAGTTGTGGTGGCCACTCCAAACAACAGCAACCTCCAGTGGTTATGGCCAACAGAAGGTAAAATAAGAACCACATTTTTAGCCAGTAACCCAGCACGTAAAGGCATCTCTATTGGTGGCAAAGAAGGTCAAGCAATCAAGGCGGCAGAAGCTGGTGTGGTGGTCTACAGTGGTAATGGATTATTAGGTTACGGTGAATTGATAATCATTAAACACAATGAAGCCTATCTCAGTGCTTATGGTCATAACAAGTCCCTGAAAGTCAAAGAAGGCCAGACTGTTACCAGAGGCCAAATCATTGCCGAACTTGGATCAACTGGCACCAATGTGAACAATTTGCATTTTGAAATCCGCAAAAATGGTAAGCCGGTTAATCCGTTGAGCTATGTAAAGCCTTAGCCAGTAATTTTCAAATATTTTTAATTAATACATCTATAAATTGGCAGGTACAGACATCTGACGCCTAAATAATGTCCAACTACAAATAAATGACAATAAATGACATAAACACAAAGTCAAATTCATTTACATACGAATTAAATCGTAATAGACTTATAGCACAAGCTATACAACGCTGATAAAGCCTGTATAGATTAATCAGTTAACTATATTATAGAAACAATTGAATTATGACCTTACAGATTACAAGAATCTTTTGTCTATTGGGTGTGCTGTTCTTCTCCCATGTTTCGGCGCTTGATGATACAACTGGTCATCCTACATTTTTAAGCCCTCACAGCAAGCCAATCGTCATTGATAACAATAATTATGTCTTTGTCGTTAATACGCCTAATGATACTGTAGATGTGATCAATGCCAATGACTCCCAAGTGATTCGTGAAATCCCCGTCGGTATAGATCCAGTTGGGCTAGCCATTCGTCCAGACGGCAATCAAGTCTGGGTTGCTAATCATGTATCAGACTCAGTCAGCATCATTGATAATAGGCCAGAAAGTACCACTTATTTACAGGTCATTGCGACCATTCAAGATTTTAACCCGAACACCAAAGCCACACAGTTTGATGAGCCTGTTGGGATAGTCTTTGCAGACAACAACAAAGCTTATGTTTCCTTGTCCTCTGAAAACAAAATTGCTGTCATAGATACCAATTCATACACCATAAGCAGAACACTAGACATCAGTGCGCAAGATCCCAGAGCCATGTTTGTCCGGAACAATCGACTGTATGTAATTCCATTTGAATCAAACAATCAAACTCAAATTTCAGGCTGTGTGGGTTCACTCAGTGGTGGTTTATGCACCTTTGACGCCACAGAACATGTGGTAACCAACAACAATGTCCTGTCACAGAATATTGTGGTGGATATTGTTAAGCACCCAAACATACCCGATCGGGATTTGTTTGTTTTTGACACCAACACCGATCAACTGCTACAAACAGTCAGTGGCTTGGGCACCCTGCTTTATGGCATCACTGTAAATTCTGAAGGTCAAGTTTTTATTGCTCAAACAGATGCCCGCAATGATATCAACGGTGCCGCGGGAACTTTAGGTGATGGTCTGGCACAAATGGGAAACCGCGCTTTCTTGAATCAAATTACTCAAGTCAATTGTAGCGCTTCGACATGTACCAACCCTACATTCATCAATTTAGAACCGTTGCCACCCACACACCCCACCACCGACAAAGCACTGGCCACACCTTTTGCCATCCAAATCAGCCAAGATGACTCAACCTTGATCATGACTGCAGCCAGCTCAGACCAACTGGTATTATTAAATGCCACAAGCGGCGAAATTATCAGCCAAATTACCGTAGGCAGTGTTCCTAGGGGTATTGCACTGGCTTACGATGATTCCAATCAACTCACAACTTCATGGGTCTTCAATGCCGTTGCAAATTCAGTCACTCAAGTAGACATCAGTGAGCCAACACAACCCAATATAAGCAGCACCATTCAACTTGAAGACCCCACGCACCCAGAAGTTAAATTGGGTCGCATTGCCTTCAATGATGCCAAAGCTTCAACCACAGGTACATTTTCTTGCGAAAGTTGTCATCCCGATGGTGGCACCGATCAACTTTTATGGATTCTTGACACGCCCATTTGTAGTTTACCTGGCTGTGATCAAATTGCACCACGTATCACCATGCCAATTCGTGGCCTGAGAGATACCGCACCATTTCATTGGGATGGCATACCTGGCGACCCATATGGAGGTTCAAACACTGCCAATATCAATGGTTTTAGCCCTGCCAATTGCACTTTGGATGATCCCAGTAGTTGTACTCGAGTTTTGGTTGATGGTGGTTTAGCCAGTACCATGTGCATGACAGGCAATTGTCCAGAAAATGATGAAGGTAAAGCAGGTGCTTTAACTGCCACAGAACGTGATGCCATGGCCACATTCTTACTCAGTGTGCCTTATCCACCTGCACAACGTCGTGCCTATACCAATGTACTCAGTGAAACGGCCGAACAAGGATTTCATTTGTTTCATGTCGATGGAGACTTACAAGGTAACCCACAGCCCAATGTGTGTGGAGACTGTCACCGCATGCCATTTTGGGTCAGCACCAATACCCCAGGAACAGGTATGGAAGCACCTACTTGGCGAGGTGCTTATGACCGCTGGTTGATATTGCCACAAGGCAGATTAAACATCATAGATTTTACTTTTTATGAAATTCTTACCAGATTAGGCATTCCTGAAGAGCGTATGTGGCGACTGTCATGGGCACAACGCCCCAGATTCAACCCAGTGTGGAACATGGTCACAGAAGGCGGAACTGGATTTTCAGGTGCCTTTGCCAGACAAATTACACTCAACCCTCAAACCAGTCTAAATGCTGAATCCAATGAGTTGTTTGATGCCCTTGAAACAGCAGCCAATGAAGGCAGTATACTACTCCAAGGTGAAGGCGTACAAATCAATGAAACAGCCAACCCTGTTGTGATTCAATTCAAGCGCAATCAATACTTTATCAATGGAGATGATGCGCCGCTTAGCAGAGCAGATCTCACCTCAATGGCTCAACAAGGTGAACTGGTTGCCACCTTAACTGGACGACTTGGTAGCCGCGTAGATGTTGATAACCCACAACCAGCCATCTGGACCTTAGGCACCATGCATTTACAACGGGGTCAACAAAGGTTTCCTACCATTGATGCTGGAGCTGATACCATGACAATCAGTGGCCGACACATTCAACAAGGCGCTCACATCATCATAGATGGTATCAGAGTACCCGGCGTTGTTTCTTGTTCTTCAGGTACTTTGCCCAACTGTAATCGAGAAGAAATTCAAATTCAACTGGCTTATTTACCTGCCCAAATAGGTTTGCATTTTCTACAAATACAAAACATCGATGGCCTAGTCAGTAACGACTTTATTTTCTACACAACAGTCGCAGGCTCTGGGATGCCTGAACTTGATCTCAGTGGCCCATGGTTTAATAGTACGCAAAGTGGTCATGGTTGGTATTTGGAACTGCTAGAACCTCTAAGTGCAGGCCAGCCCAATCGATTGTTGGCTTATTGGTACACATTCAACAACGGCCAGCCCGTTTGGTTAGTGGGCCAAGGTGAGTTGATTAATGGACGTTCACAAATGGCTGTTCTATCCACCCTTGGTACAAGTTTTCCACCTGACTTTACTGCCGAAGAAATCAGTTACATCAACTGGGGTGAATTCGAGTTTGAATTTGCAAATGATGCAACTGGTAGCGCATCATGGTCAAGTAACCAACCTGGCTTTTCATCTGGCAGTATGCAGATCCAAAAACTGGCAGCGATAAGCCAAGCTTCAGAAGGATGTTACAGTGGCAGCTTTATCAATCCTGCACAACCGGGCCATGGCATTGGTGCACAAATCATAGACACAAACGGGCAAGCGAATATACTGCTTGCATGGTATACCTATGTGAGTGGTAAACAGGTTTGGTTGGTCGGTCAAGGTGAATTCAATGAGCAAAAATCCGAGTTAGATTTACACGTTTTCAATGGCGCCAATTTCCCTCCTGATTTTAATTCAAATGAGGTGGAATCAATCCCTTGGGGCAGTGTTAACGTGGCTTTCCCAAATCCCAATCAAATGGATTTAATTTGGAACAGCAATCAAGAAAACTACAGTTCCGGTCAAATGGAACTGCAGCGCCTGACGCAATTAAGTGGACACTTTTGTCAGTAATCAAGCTGCAAGCTGGTAGGATTGATACAACCAATATCCAACAGACAAACTGAAAACTATGCCTATAACAGGTAAGAAAATCGCAGGCTTTTTAAAGTGTGTGAATAAGAACCAAACAATAAAAATGACACATACTATGGCTGTCAGTACCTTAAAAAAGTCTGCATAAGGGACCCATTGCGGGAACACCGCAATGAAAGCCACCAACAAACTACCAAATACCCCAACGATGCCAATTCGTTTGTCATGAAAAAGGGCTTGTAACAACAAGCCAGTCCAGCTGATCACACCAACCGAAACAGTCAGCGCAATCAACCAGCCATATTGATTCAGCACTTCTAATTTTGTCATCGGTTATTTAGCTTTGATTGCCGGGATTGTGTTATTAATCGCCATCAATACATCTTCGCCAAATTTCTTACAACGTTCAGGCGACCAACCATAGTATTCATCAGGTAAATCATGATTGTCTTTGAATGGCATTTCAACCGTATATGCCAATGTGTTGAATGTTTGCCCGACATAATTGGTGGCAATGCGCAGGTCACCTTTGCCAGGTTCATCGTCATCATATTTATTTACATCCTGGAAATCAGGACTGGCTGCAGCCCAAGCTGCTTTGAAGGTGTCTTCCAAATGTTTTAAACGACCATCATAATTTGGGTTTCCTTCACAACCTGCGACGAAATTATAGGGAATGGCCTCATCACCATGAATATCCAAAAACATATCCAAGCCATTGCTATGCATTTGTTCACGAACCAAAAACACTTCAGGGCTGTTTTCCATCGATGGTTCCAGCCACTCACGATTCAAATTGGCGCCAGCAGCATTGGTGCGCAAGTTCCCTCTGTAAGCACCATCTGGGTTCATATTAGGGACTACGTAAAAACGACAACTTTGTAATAATTGACGCGAAGTTGGATTGTCTTGATCCAATATTGACTCCAGAAAGCCTTCCACAAACCATTCAGCCATGGTTTCACCTGGATGTTGGCGTGCAATCATCCATACATTCAATTTATCAGCCAAATCAACTTCATCGTCCTCAATCACCAACATATCAAAATCACGACCATCAATGGTTTCTCCCAGGTTTTGTAAGGAACACAAATCAGATTGTTGTGCAAATCCCAATAAGTTCAAATGACGTTCAAAAGAATAAGGGGCAAAATAGGCAAAGTAAATGTCATCCGTATCGGTATTGAATTCGACTGTTAATTGTTTGCCGTCAAATTCTGTCGGAATTCTGAACCATTCTTGTCTATCAGTTGAAGCACAGACATCATAATCATTCCAGCCTGCCACATAAGACGTTTCTGCAGCATTTATGAACTTTAAAACGCAATCCTGATTTTTCACACCCTGCACTCTGAAATGAAACCACTGCCTGAATTCAGAATGTGAATCATGATCGATTTTAACTTGAATGTCAGAACATTCATCGGCTTTGACCACTTCAATTCGGCCACCATCAAACTGACTGCTGATTTTCATAAACCCTTCTTAATTTTTAAAAAAACACATCTTGTCATATTAGTGATATTCAATCAATAACCAGCACCAATCTTTTGATCTACATCGGGGTTGAATGAATTGTTTATCTGATTATGTCTGCATGAGACAACTTTAGTATCAAGTGATCCAGACACAATTGAAGTTAAACAAAACTGAAAAGCAGCAACTCAGCATCCAAATTAATTGGCATGTTTAAAATAAAAAAACCTAATGGTGTCTTAAATCCATTAGGTTTTTAATTGATTTCATATCAGATGGTTCAGTTAGAGCCGCAAATTTGAACAAACACTTCGCGCTTTAAACCATCATAATTCTATTTTGTAACTTAGCCACCACCTTCACTTCTGGAGTCAATGATTGTTCTTTCATGCATGATTTGGTTGTTTGAGATATTTTCTTGAGCGGCTTTACGTTCTCGATCCATTTGCGCTTGAGTAACACACGTTTTTTGTTTTCTGTGCGAACCTGTTACGATTCTTTTTTGACAAACAATTTTTTCTTTTGAACCAGTATCTATGGCCATGGCTGCTGATGATTCAGGTTTGTAATATTCATCACCGACCTTCACAGCTGCAACCCGATGTGGACTGGATCCACAAGCAGCTAAACCTAAACAGGTTGAAATCAAAATAATTTTTTTCATGTAATTCTCCGTACGTGTCTTTTAGTAGTTCTGCTAGTCTAACTAAATTTGCGCTCAGTTTCAATAACATAATGAATTTTGTAAGCATGAATAAAACTGCGACAATGATTCATTTTTGACATGAAAAAATTTGAAGTTTTTTTAGCCACTTAATCACCGCAATAATAATCATCTACAAACACATATTCTTTATTTTGTTATGTGTTTATACACACCCCAAATCACTTGGGACATTTTGTCGTAATCTAACTTTTCATAGGTATCAAATTCGGTGTGGTAGTTTTTGTTTCGATAAAAGGATGTGTCCGTTACCATAACTGCAGGGATGTCTTTGGCCCAATAATTGCGGTGATCAGAGAAATCAACACCAGGAATCCATGCAGGTGCATTGATTGAATAGGCATCAACACCAGTCATTCGGTTCAATGTGTTTTTTAATTGCTGACCTTGAGTCGACCAAAGTTGATCAACCACTGCAATAAAATTACCTTGATTTGGATACATGGCTTGCATAAGTACAGTAGGGTACTGCTGAGAATCTGGGTTTTCAGTGAAATAACCAATCATTTCCAAAGAAATCATCAATTTAATTTTTCTGGTCATAGCTTGAGCATGAACATAACTTCCCATATGCTCTCCTGCAAAATATGGAGGTTCCTCAAGTGTGTATGCCACCAGCTCTATCGCTTGACTTGGCTGGTTTGCTTGTAAAAGGCGTGCCAGCTCTAATAAGCCCGCCACCCCGCTGGCATTATCGTCTGCACCTGGCAGTGAACCATAAGCATCATAATGAGCACCTACAACGATGACATCTCCGGTTTTAGGTCCCATACTGACAACAATGTTGTGATAACTGTGACCCGCAACCGTATAGGTTTGTTCAACTGGAGTTAAACCCATGAGAATAAATTGTTGTTGGATGTATTGACTGGCTGCATTAAGTCCAGCCATATCAGTATGTGAGCGTTTAAGGTCAAGGCTTAAATGTTTAACATGTTGTTGTAAAAGCTCAGGTTTTACTTCATGATTGTATTCATCAACAGTGGCATTAACCCATGCAGGTCTTTTTACCAGATAAAATAAAACCAGCAGCACCATTAATAAAAGCAACAAAATCTTAACTGTTTTTTTAATCATTATTTAAGGTGTTTATCTATAAAGTTGATTAGTATGACATCGCAAATGTTTTTTTTCACAAAAATTGTAATGACTGTTTGATTTGCAGGTCTTATGCCATTCAACAAAGAAAGAGCGTATATAACAATGAAATTTTTAACACCTATGATAGTGGCACTGCTGTGCAGTGTTCAAATACAGGCCAAAGGCTACTTTGATCAAGCCGACCAAGTAACCCCCCTACTTCCTGGTATGAGTATTCCAATATTCAGTGCCAAAACACCAGCAGGTGAAACGCTAGAATTTCACCCTGACCGCCTCGAAAAACCATTTGTATTAACTTTTTATCGTGGTGGTTGGTGCCCTTATTGCAATGCACAATTGGGAGAAATGATTGAAGTCGAAAAAGAATTGATTGAAATGGGTTTTGATGTGTTTTTTATCAGCCCTGACCAACCCAGCTTTTTGTTAGCAAGCATGAAAGATCAAGAGTTAAAAGAGAAAATAGACTACCAAATATTATCTGATGCCAGTATGGAAATATCGAAAGCATTCAAAATTGCATTTAAAGTCGATGACGAAACTGTTGAAAAGTATAAAAAATGGAACATCGATTTAGAAAAAGCCTCAGGTTATGATCACCACTTATTACCCGTACCTGCAATATTTGTGGTGGGTAAAAATGGCGTAATTCAATTCCAATATGTTAATCCAGACTATAAAATCAGGTTAGCACCCGATATTTTACGTTCTGTTGCAAATGATTATTTGAAAAGAACGAGATAATCCCTATATAATAGAGCAATGGGTGGCGGCGCCTTCCCCCTTTATGTCGCCACCCACTGACGGAGCTTGGTTCTTTGAATCAAGTTCCGTTTTTTTTGCCATGCCATTTTATTCTATAGAATCATCCACGAAACTCAGCTATTAATTGTTTTAAGCCATCACAACCATTATAATGCCGGCTTTCAAAATCAAGCTGACAGCATGCATCTTTCAGAATTGACAGCCATCTCTTCAGTAGATGGTAGATACCACAGTAAAACCAAACAGTTTGGTCATATTTTCAGTGAATATGGACTGATCAAAAATCGCCTATTAGTGGAACTTAAATGGCTGGTTCATTTGAGCTCAATTGAAGGCGTTGTTGAAGTCTATGAACTCAGTGACAAAGATGTGGATTGGGTGATGTCCATTTATGATAACTTCACTCCTGAGGAAGCTCAAAAAGTCAAAGACATCGAAGCCACTACCAATCATGATGTCAAAGCAGTCGAGTATTACATCAAGAATAAACTCAGCGCCCACCCTGAGTTAAACAAAATCAAAGAATTCGTGCATTTTGCATGCACCTCTGAAGACATCAATAACCTGAGTTATGCCTTGATGCTCAAAGATGCCAGAGACAACGTTTTTGTACCAGCAATCCAAGGCATCATCAATCAACTGGCTAATATGGCTATGGATTATGCTGACATTCCCATGATGGCCAAAACACATGGCCAGCCAGCTTCCCCAACAACCATGGGGAAAGAAATGGCCAATGTGGTATTCAGATTAAAATACCAACTGAACCAACTCAGTCACATCACCTTATTTGGCAAACTCAATGGTGCAGTTGGTAACTTTAATGCACATTACAGTGCCTACCCAGAATTAGATTGGCCTCAAATTTCAACTGATTTCATCAATGACTTAGGGTTAACCTTCCATCCTTTTACCACCCAAATTGAGCCACATGATTTCGTTGCAGAACTGTGCCATAACATGATTCGACTGAACACCATTCAATTAGACTTAGCACGTGATGTATGGGCCTATATTTCAACTGGATATTTCACTCAAAAAACAGTAGCAGGTGAAATTGGATCCTCGACAATGCCACATAAAGTCAATCCCATTGATTTTGAGAATGCGGAAGGCAACCTAGGGTTATCCAATGCCACACTGAATCACTTAGCCGAGAAACTACCGGTATCAAGGTGGCAGCGTGACCTCACAGACTCAACCGTTTTAAGAGCCCTGGGTACAGCGTTTGGACATTGTGCCATTGCTTGGGCTTCTTTAAGCAAGGGTCTGGGTAAATTGGCCATCAATGAATCTGCTTTACTGCAAGATTTAGATAACAACTGGGAGTTATTGGCCGAACCCATCCAAACAGTGATGCGTCGCTACGGCATAGAAAATCCGTATGAAAAATTGAAGGAACTGACCCGTGGTCAAAAAGTGGATCAACAACAAATGCAATCGTTCATCCAGGGTTTAGACATTCCTGATGATGCCAAAGAACGTTTGATGACTATGACTCCAGCTAACTACCTAGGTAATGCCAGATCCCAAGCCAAACGTTTTTGAGGGCCAACAAATAACTGCCGATGAGTTTTTAAAAACTCATTGGCAGCGTTTGCCATACTTATTTAAAAACAGTGTGGTCGACATGGATTGCTTACCTGATGCCAAGACCTTGTTTGAATTGGCTGCCCAAGAGGATGTTCAATCTCGCATTGTTTTCACTGAAGACCAGCAACGCTTCCAAGCTATTTACGATGATCCTGAAGCTTGGCCAGAGGTGCAACATCTGAACCCCACCTTACTGGTTTCTGATATAGAAAAGTGGTATCCAGAAGCCATAAAAATAATGGCACACTTTCCATTTATAAAAAACTGGCGATTTGATGACCTGATGATGTCATATGCACCAACCGGCTCGTCTGTAGGTGCTCACACTGATCATTACGATGTGTTTTTAGTGCAGGTACAAGGCACAAGAACTTGGTCATATGATAAACAACCATTGGCTCATTCACAAATGGTTGAAGACAGCGAGTTGGCAGTCATTGATCAATATCAGGCACAAATGACTCATGAATTGCATCCAGGAGACATCCTGTACTTGCCACCAGAAATACCTCACCATGGCATCTCAACCTCGGATGACTGCCTGACATGTTCAATCGGCTTGCGAGCACCAGCTCATTCGGAATTACTATCAGCTGTGGCAGAGTTGTTGTCGCAAAACTCAGACCCCAAAGACCGTTTTACGGATGCGGTAAAAAGCACCATCCAAAATAACTCCATTGGAGTTCATGAAGTTCAATATTTACGCCGTATGTTTACTGAATTGAGTCAGTCGGATGACCAACAATTGGCCGATTTGTTTGGCCAGTACATCACTGGATATAGATTATTTGATGACATACCAAATGAGCCATTCCGTGATGATCAGAGTTGTAAAAAAAGCCCCTTTGCCATATTTACTTATTTCCAAATCACACCCACCGAAGCCAAGTTATATGTCAATGGTGAAGTTTTTGTGACCAACTTGAAGTTGGCGCAAACCCTTTGTGATGATTTTGAATTTAAAATTGCGGACTTGAATAAGTTAACAATCAATCCTTTGGCTGATCGTAGAGTCATTCAAAAATTAATTCATATGCAAGCACTGATAAATTAACTCTTAAGAATGTCTTTAAGACCAGACTCAAAAACGACGATTTGATTACGCCCATTGGCTTTGGCATGGTATAAAGCCTTGTCTGCAGATTCAAATAACTGACTGATTGCTTCCTCAGGGTAATGCGCTAAACCAATAC
>JBPOFV010000016.1:0-13579 GCA_051252335.1 Marinicella sp.
AAATTAATTACAAGGCATGAAGAACCTAAAGATCATAACCACTGGAGGAACCATTGATAAATTGTATTTTGATGACCTCAGTGATTATCAAATTGGCAAACCAATCATCGGTGAATTGTTGAATACCTATCATGTAGGATTTGATTTTGAGGTGGTGCCATTATTAAAAAAAGATTCGATTTATATCACAGATGAAGACAGGGAGTTGATTAAGAAAGTGATTGAAAAATCTGAAGAGTCACACTTTTTGATTACCCATGGTACAGACACCATGGTAGAAACTGCTCGTTATTTAAATTCAATCGAAAATAAAACCATCGTGTTGACAGGTGCATTAACACCAGCCCGGTTTAATGCCACGGATGCTATATTTAATATTGGGTGTGCAGTGGCAGCTGTTCAAACTCAACCACCTGGTGTGTGGGTCATCATGAATGGCTTGGTTTGGAATCCTGAGCAGGTAAAGAAAAACCGCAAAGCCAATCGATTCGAGGAAGCTTAAGTATGGCCAATATTTTACGTGTCCATCCAGATAACCCGCAACCACGCTCAATCAAGGCTGCGATTGATCATTTAAAAAATGGTGGGTTAATTATTTATCCCACTGACTCAGGTTATGCCATAGGTTGGGGTATGGATAATTTGAAAGCACCTCAAATTGTGGCGCAAATTAAACAAATTGATGCTCAGCATCATTACACCATGATGTGTAGAAACATTTCACAAATGACTGATTATGTCCTGGTTGATAATGTGGCTTTTCGTTTGATCAAACAGCATACGCCTGGAGCTTATACCTTCATCATGCCAGCAACTCGACGGGTGCCCAAAAAATTACAACATCAAAAACGAAAAACCATAGGTGTCAGAATTGCTGATCATCAAGTGGTTGATGCTTTATTGGAAGAGTTGGGTGAACCCATGATGACCTCAACTTTGGAGTTTCCTGAAGTTGATATGTATGAGTTAGATGTCAATGACATCGAGTTGAAAGTGGGCAACAGAATAAACACCATTATCGATGCTGGATATTGTGCTCAAGAACCTTCCACGGTGGTGGATTTATCTATGGGTGAAGTGAACATCATCAGACAAGGTAAAGGAGCCATTGATTTTGTCTGATATCGATCAAAAACCTGCAGAAACTGCTGTTGTGAAACAATCAGAAATGCCTTTTGCCATGGTTGAAGGCAAGCCTTTTACCACCATGCCGACTGATCTGTATATTCCACCAGATGCCCTGGAAGTCATTCTTGAAGCATTTGAAGGTCCATTGGATTTGTTGTTGTATTTAATCAGAAGGCAAAACCTGGACATTTTAAACATTCCTATTCACGCCATCACCAAACAATACGTTGAGTATATAGAGCTGATGCATCAAATGAATTTTGAGTTAGCCGCTGAATATTTGGTCATGGCAGCCATGTTGGCTGAAATTAAATCCAGAATGTTGTTACCAAAAACACATGAAGACGAGGATGCTGAGGATGACCCTCGTGCTGAATTAATTCGAAGATTACAAGAATATGAACGTTTTAAACAAGCCGCTGAAGACATTGATGGCTTGCAACGCATAGGCAGAGACACTTGGGTGGCTCAAGTCTATTTAGATAAAAAAATTGAACAAGAAGAAATCATCGATATTAACATCAAAGATTTGGTCATGGCATTCAAAGAAGTTATGCTCAGGGCTGATTTGAAAATATCACATGCCATCGAGCGTGAAGTTTTAAGTGTAAGAGATCGAATGGCAGCGGTGTTAGATCGATTGTTAACCCAAAAAACAATTAATTTTTACGATTTATTTAAAGCAGAAGAGGGTAAGCAAGGTGCCTTGGTTACTTTTTTAGCTGTCTTGGAATTACTAAAAGCCCAGACCATAGACTTGGTGCAACAACACCCATTTGCAGATATATATTTACAGTCTAATTTAACATAGAGAATAGGACCATGGAATTAGCACAAATCAAAAACATCATTGAAGCCGCATTAATGGCATTTGATGAACCTTTGAGTATGAAAAGCTTGGTTTCATTGTTTCCTGATGAGGAAATAACCAGTAATGACATCAATCAAGTTTTGAATGAATTGGAACAGGATTATGAACACCGTGGCATAGAATTGAAAAGGTTATCCAAAGGATATCGCTTACAAACTCGTGAATTTATCCAGCCATGGTTAAAAAACATGTGGGAGCAGAAACCGAAAAAGCTTTCAAGGGCCTTGTTAGAAACATTGGCGCTGATTGCCTATCGACAACCCATTACTCGTGGAGAAATTGAAGACATCAGAGGTGTCGCGGTTTCCAGTAAAATCATTCATTACATGATGGATAAAGAATGGATACGGATTCTTGGTTATCGAGATGTACCAGGGAAGCCGGCGATGCTAGGAACCACCAAATCATTTCTAGATTACTTTAATTTGAGCTCATTACAAGAATTGCCAAATTTGTCTGAAATTAAAGACATTGATACTTTGGAACAAGAATTAGATTTTGCTGAACTTAAGCAAGATTCTGAAAATAATGAACTTGAAGACCATGCAAACATGATAAGTGACACTGAGGCAGATTCAAACACTCAGTCAACCGAAAATACAGAAAATACATATGAAAAATGACGATTGGGCATTTGAGCCCACAGAAAGGATACAAAAAACCTTGGCACGATGTGGTCTGGGTTCAAGAAGGCAAATAGAAGCTGCGATTAAACTGGGTCAAATAACCATCAATCGTGAACCTGTGACACTCGGGCAAAAATTAAAAATAGGCGACAAAATATCATGGAAAAATCGAACATGGATGGTTGAAAGTGATCAATTGATGCCAAGAGTATTGATGTACAACAAACCCTTAGGACAAGTGACAAGCCGCAATGATGAAAAGGACCGTCCTACCGTGTTTGATGGTTTGCCGCGATTAAAAGGTCAAAAATGGTTGAATATTGGTCGATTAGATATCAATACCAGCGGATTGTTGTTATTCACTACAGATGGTGATTTAGCCAATCACATCATGCATCCAAGCGCCAATATTGATCGCGAATACGCTTGTCGGATTTTTGGTGATGTGACTAAAGAGATAATCAATAACTTGTTATCTGGTGTTGAACTGGAAGATGGTATGGCTCGGTTTTCTGACATCCAAGCAGCAGGTGAGGGTGAGGAAAAGGGTGCCAACAGTTGGTTTCATGTTGCCATCATGGAAGGTAAAAATCGCGAAGTCAGAAGATTATGGGAATCTCAGGGCGTTCAGGTTAATAGATTAAAAAGGGTCCGCTATGGTGGGGTGTTTTTACCCAAAGGTCTACGCAAAGGGAAGCACAGAGAGATGGTGCAAAAAGAATTAGACATCTTGTTTAAGGACACGAAATATGAACCACCAGGACAAACTTTGGTGGTTAAATCAGTTAAAAAAGGGCGACGCTAGCTGGCATAAATATCACCATTTAAATGGTGGTTTTTTTCGCCAAAATTGGATCAACAGAAAACCTGTAATCGCACCACCCAGGTGCGCAATATGAGCGATGCCATCATTACCTGGTCTGATGCTACTGTACAGTGCCAGGCCAGCGAAAAGCAGTACAAAGTATTTAGCTTTCATAGGAATAGGTGGCAAGATTAATTGAATGGTGTGGTTGGGCCACATCATGCCATAAGCAACCAGCAAGCCATATACAGCGCCCGATATGCCGATGGCTGCCACATCACTCAACACTGCATTGGCGAGCCCTGATCCAATGATACAGATGATGATGAATGTGCTGTATTTCTTTTCACCCCAAAAGTGCTCAATTTGTGAGCCAAACATCCATATAGCAAATGCATTAAAAAACAGGTGCATTAAACTGCCGTGTAATAAAGCATAAGTCAGTAGTTGCCAAGGATAAAAATATCTGGATCCAATTGGATGTAGGGCAAAATATTCGCCAACAAAATAACTACCAGATTGGGCCAGTATTTGTTGAACAATAAACATAACCACAACGGCTATTAATATATTTCTTGTGACCGGCGGTATGTCCTGCAGTGGATTGTTACTGTTCATTAGGTATAAAAAATTCTTTAAATTGTGCAGGTAATTTAAGGCCATCTTCTACAATTTCAAGTTGATAATGCGCTACACAGGCAGGGCTGAAATTTAACTGTTGAAGTGGATTGAGGTATTGCGAGAGAAAACTGATGGTTGGATTGTGCCCAACCAAAACCAAAACTTGATTGGTTTGGTGTGCTGAGATGGCATCACACCAATCACCCACTCTGGCTTGATAAAAACGATGGTCGGCAATCATTGAACTCATGGTCACTTGTTGTGCTATCAGTTCGGCAGTTTTCAAGGTGCGAATGGCATCTGAACAAATAATCTTTACCGCCGCATTATGAACATGACTCTTGATGAAGTGAGCAGCTTGTCTGGCTTGTCTCTGGCCCAATTCAGACAACATCCTTTGATGGTCTTTTGCTGCTGCAAATGGAGAATTACCATGTCGAACCAAAAAAACTTGCATCATGCGTTTTCTAATTGTTGGGCTTTGCTGATAAATTCTTTTTTGATGTCTTCAGCGGTAAAGTCTTGCGGTAAGTGACTGATGTATTTTGATAATTCAAGCACCATTTCACTGTTCGCCTGTTTATGGCTTTCGAATAAGTCTTGGGTGATGTTGGCATTGAAAACTTGCTGTTCAAAAAAGTAAATGATTTGTTGTTGGCTGAAGAATTGATGGGCTGAAATGGATGCTTGGTGGTGTGATACCAACTCATCGAAAATGAGTACAGCTGATGCAGCAAATTCACTCAATGGTAGACTGACATTTGCGGTGTCTAAATCACAACCCAATAGCACCAATTGTTCATCATTTTTATTGGGTAGTCTGAGTTGCTCAAGCAAATGCTTAGCTAAATTTCCCTGGAAGAAGTTTTTACTGCGTACACCACCTGAACCAAATGTACTGCCTTCTATCATGGTTTTTAATAACAGCCGATGATGCTGGTTCCATAATTGTGTTTCACCCAAAGAATCTATGATACGAATCGCTTCTTCAAAACTGGCTTGTTCGTTGGCGCCAACTAATGAGTGATCGTGAGCCGCTTTTTGAGGCTCAGCTTGTCGTAAATCATGACAAACTGCAAAAAAACTTAAGATAGCCAAGCCGTTAGCTGTTAATTGGTGGCTGTATTTCTCAGCACAATACATGATTCTCAGTAACAAGTCGTTGATGTGCAATTCGTTATGATAACTTCGGGGGCTTGGGCTGAGTTGACCATTTCTCATTAACATTCGGGCATATCCAATGGTCATACATTCTGTTAAAGGCTGTTGCCATGGCATGTCAGAAAATACTTGAGCAGCCCAAATCTTCCAATGTTTGAGTTGTGGATGATCTTTGGGTAAGCGGGAAAGAGCCAAATTGGCTTGCTTTAAATCGCAAATCTCGTTTTCCGTTTGGTCTATTGAGGTGGCCGAACCCATGGTGTTTGTACAGTATTACTCTAGATATTGTTGTTTTAGTTTAACATAATGTTTGGCTGAATATTCCATCGATTGTAGTTGACTTGGGGTCAACTCTTTAACTTTTTTAGCTGGGTTTCCTACCCACAGTTCGCCTGTTTTAACGATTTTACCAGGAGGTAAAACGCTACCCGCACCTAACATACTGTGATGCTCCATATGCGAATCATCAAGTAATGTTGCGCTCATGCCTACCAAACAATAATCATCAACCTGACAAGCATGAAGAACAGCGCCATGGCCAACTGTAACGCCACACCCGATTGTTAACGGACCACCTTCAGGGTTGTTATCGCTACAATGCGTTACATGCAGGATACAACCATCTTGAATGTTACTCTTGTCGCCAATGCGAATTCGATTTACATCGCCCCTGATGACAGCCATTGGCCAGATCGATACATCAGCTCCAATTTCAACATGGCCAATAACCACGGCTGTAGTATCTACATAAGCTGAATCAGCAATAATGGGTATGTGGTGCATGAAAGGTCTGATATTCACTGAAAATTAATGGGTCAGATTGATTAAAAAAACGCCCCTTAAAACAAGGGGCGTTTGGCTTGGGTTGTAGATCACATCAATCAGTATTTGATATTAATATCAGTAGTAAAACCTTGGTCAGTGAATGCCAAAGTAACCACTTGAGATTTCCAATATAACATGTCCAAAGTCAGTTCTTTTTGCATTTCCAATTCTTCTTTCAAATAGACTGGCATATCAGGCATTTCGGCCATTGAAAAAATTTGTTCCATTAAATTTTTATAGCCGTCTACATTGGCTGAAAAAGACATCAGCACATTTTGTCCAGGTTCGCTGACTTTTTCACTTAAAGAACCACCACCTTCGTGACCCATAGAAAACCCTATGGTGTTATCTGAAACAGCGGCATATAAGCTGGCGATATCAATCGGAATGTCTTTGCCACTGATTAAGGGAACTTGATCGGCTAAGGTGATGAGTGAACCATCAGTTTTGATTTCCATACCCTGCAATTGAGGAACCATCATTTGTGCCATGCCTAACAAGGCTTCTGTTTCATCAACAGCCAAATAAATTTGAGTTTTGAAACTCTCAATCATCTCTTTTGGGTCGGGGTTGGCTAAGTTGGCATTGGTCAGATTAAGTTTTAAATCATCCAATGAAAAATTAAAGCCCTTGAAGTTGCCAACAAATGGAGGAATGGGTTGTGATAGTTTGGCTTGTAAGTCAGTGGTTTGTTGGTTCATGGCTGCAAACAACTCACATTTATAAGGTGCGGCAACCATTTCATCTACATATTTGGCGGCCAATGCTTTGGCGCTGACAATATCAAAACTCATGCCAAAGGCCATGGCAGCTTCAAGATTACCATGCGGAATTCGACCTGTCATGCTGGCTAAATCATTTGATAAAGTAGAATCCATTTCCCAAACAAATGAAGCATGGATGGTGTCATTATTCATGACTTTACTACCGGCCACCAAGCGTGGAGCTTTGGCGAACATGTTTGATATTTCTGATTTACAATCAGCAGATAGCATGTTGTCTTCAATTTGTAAGAAACTAACCAAGGCTGAATTGTGCTTGGCAGGGTGGATGAAATAATCAGCGATTTGCTGGATATCAATCAACATGACATCGTCAATGGTATAACCATGTGCTTGTTTAACCTGTTGTAATACAGACGGGTCTTGGGCCATAGATTTATTAGGCTTGGTACTTCCAATCAATTGACCAATCATTTGGTCTTTAATAACTGTAGGTGCGCCACTGATGACCAAGTAATCGTCATCTGTGGCGATTAATACGGTCAATTCATCCGCTTTTAATTCTCTGACTTTACTGTTGTTTATTTCAGAAGTAACAAAAGGCGCTTCAAATTGAGTTTGGAAATCCTCTAACATGGCTTCTATTTGATTGTCTGCGCTCAGTTTAATTCGTAAAACAGGGAATAAGTCCACCATATAAATTGCTACTTGAGTTTCGCCCATTTTCATGCCCAATTTGGCAAACTCATCTTCAAACACCCATTTATCAACAAATGCTTTGGCTTTTTGCTTCATTAACTCTTTTTTAGAAGGTGTCGACTCTACAACCTCACCATTTTCATCGGTAAGCGGCTCATCAGAGCTGTGACCTTCGTTCATGGCTTTATTCATGACCACTTTTAAGTATTTAATGGCACCTTCCATGTTGGTCTGCATGACTTCTGTGTAACGAGAGGGGTACTGATCAGGGTTTAGCCCACTGGTCATCAGCAAAGGTGTGTTGGCTGGTACGTAAGACAGGATTTGAGGCTGGCTTACCAGTTCAGCTGTTGGGGGTGTTTCAGTTTTATCTTCTCCACAAGCCACCAATAAGGTTGTGATAGATAGTATTAACATGAATTTTTTCATGATTTTTTCTCTCCAAGAATTTCTACAATTAATTCGGTGCCATCAATGTCTTTAACCCTGACAGCTGTATCTATAGGTGCGTCTTCGCCTTTTACTTTCCAGCTTGAATCGTCAACCTTTATTTTACCAACACCATTAACAATGGCATCACTCAGTTGAAATGTCCTGCCAATGTATTGGTGTCCACGTTTATTTAAATTAGGTCGCGAGCTGCTCTTGTCTCTTCGTTGATCATAAATATACCAAGCAATGACAGATAAAATGGAGGTTAGGGTGAATACCACCATTTGGGCACCCCATCCAATTCCAAATATCCATTGCAGTAAAGCCACCAGAAATGCAGAGAAACTAACCCACAATAAGTAATATGATCCAACCAACATTTCAATAACCAACAACAAAACTGCTGCAGTTAACCAATGCCAAGGCGTCAGTGTTATTAAAAAGCCCATCATCATGCCTTTTTATCAGTTAAGTCTTTAGCTAACTCTGTAATGCCAGCTAATGATCCCAGTACACCCGTTGCTTCCATTGGAAGTATCATGGTTTTTTGGTTCGGTGAATTGGCAAACTTACCAAATTCTTCCAGGTATTTTTGTGCCACAAAATAATTGATGGCATTCACATCGCCTGATGCAATGGCTTTTGAAACCATGTGTGTGGCTTTGGCTTCAGCTTCAGCTTGTCGCTCTCGGGCTTCAGCTTCTCTGAAAGCAGCTTCTTTCAAACCTTCAGCTTCAAGGATGGCTGCTTGTTTTTTACCCTCTGCTTGTAAAATATCAGATTGACGCGATCCTTCTGCTTCTAATATTTGCGCACGTTTTTCACGTTCTGCTTTCATTTGCCTGGCCATTGATGCCACCAAATCATGTGGTGGTTTGATGTCCTTAATTTCAATACGAGTCACTTTTACGCCCCAGGGTGAAGTGGCTTCATCTACCACGGCCAATAAGCGGTGATTAATCTCATCTCTTTTAGATAAAGATTCATCTAAATCCATAGCACCTAATACGGTTCTGATGTTGGTCATGGTTAAATTTAATATCGCATATTCCAAACGATTCACTTCATAGGCAGCTTTAACACAATCTAAAATTTGATAAAACACAACACCGTCTACCGTAACAACCGCGTTGTCCTTGGTAATGACTTCTTGAGAAGGCACATTGGCAACTTGTTCCATCATGTTAATTTTGCGACCGATGCGTTCAACGAAAGGAACTTTTAAACCAAGCCCTGGTGCAAAAACCCTTCTGAATTCTCCGAACCGTTCAACTGTATATTCAAATCCCTGTGGAACCACCACAAACACACTTTTCAGGAAAATAATCCCAAAAACGCCCAGAATTATATAAAAAATGTAATCATCCATTACGTCTCCTCCAATAGCTTTTGATGTATTAACTTGGTTAATTATTTTAGCATCATTATAAGATATTTTTCATGTGCCATTAGTGATATCGAAAATTTGAATGAAGTTTATGCGACGCTGTTCACTATTTGTTCTTGGTTAAGTGGCTTACTCAATACTTGATCAAATCCATGTTGGAATAGTGTGGTTTGTTGGTCGGTGCTGGGGTTGGCTGTCATCACAACTAATTTATTTACTTTAGATTGAGCATGGCTGTAAATTTCAACCGCTTGGCCATCGGGTAGATTGAGGTCTGTGATGAGGACGTCAAATGTATTCTTGTCCAGTTGTTCTACTAATCCGGCAAGGGTATCAGCCGTTGTGACTTGATGACCTGCATGTTCAAGGTAGTAGGTAAACAAACTCAAACAATCGACATCATCATCCACCAATAATATTGACTGTCTTTTGAATGGTTTAATGAAACTGGATGAAAATCTAAATCGGCTGCCTGATGGGTTGCTAGAATGTAAGATCAAATGTGCACCTAATTGTTCGGCCAACATTTTAGATATCACCAGCCCTATACCATTGCCTTGAGATTGGCTTTTGAGTTCGCGACTCCAGGCGGTAAATAACTGTTGTTGAAAAGCTTCGCTCATACCGCAGCCTGTGTCAATTACATCCATATGTAATAAATCACCTTCGACTATAGATTTAACCAATACACTGCCAGATTCTGTGTATTTAATTGCATTGCTGATTAAATTAGTTAATATTTGATTCCATTTGGTTTCATGACTGAGAATGCGAATCTCAGGGTCAACTTGATTGATCAAGTCTAAGCCTTTATTCTGTGCTTGAATTCTGAAATTATTAAATAAATCATCAATCATAGACGCGGGATTTAACGGTGTACTATATTGTGATTGTTGCTGTTGGTCAAAATCCAAAGTTTGGGTAATGATCTCTTGTAATTTATCTACATTATTACTGATTATTTTTGTGGCTTGTTCAGCATTTATAGCCCCTTCGTTGAGCAATTCATTGTACCCTTTGATGGCATTCAGAGGGTTCCCCATCTCATGCGATAAAGCCGAAATATAAAATGATTTAGCGGCATTGGCCTCTTGTAATTCTTCGTGTGCATTTTCTAATGTTGAAAAGAGAAATTGAATTCGCAATTTTTCAATGACTTGTTCGTGTGCTATTTGTTGCTTGTATTGAACTTGATGATGAAACTTATCAATAGGAACCAAGATGATGTGTTTTTGTGCCCTAGATAATAAAAAATGCACATCAAAAATCTTATCTTCATGATGATAAAAAGGAATAAAAAACTCTTCGTCAAGGGTTTCAGTTGCCATCAATGGCAAGACTGTTCTGATGTTTGAACAGTCTTCAGAAATACCTAATTCATTGCGGGCTTGCAAATTGGTTTCAATGATATGATTTTCTGAATTCAGTGTGACCGTACACCACTGTGAAGCTTGGTAATGGTCATAGACTCTTTTAACTATGGAGTCAGGTAAACTCACAACAGGTGATGTGATAATGCCATGAATCCAGTTTCAACATTTTCACCTGTTTTCGCACTGGTCCAATAACTATGAGCCGTGATGGTTGCAATTTGAGCGTTGAAATCATCGTTCCAAACGATGTCATCAACCAAGTCTGCTTTGTTGATGAAGCAAACAGCAGGCAAGTCTTTCAGCTCAGGTGAGTCACGTAAAATTTCTTGCAATGTATTGAGCGACTCAGGTTCGGTTGCATCGACCACATAAATGATTGCATGTGCCCCCCTAAGATATGGTTTATAGTGATTGTCTTGTTCGAAACCAGCGATGTCCCAAATGATAAATTTAGTGGTTTCATCCATGATTTTAGTCGAAATTGAAACGCCAACCGTGGTTTGGTATTTATCTGAGAAATGATTTTTTACATAACGATCCACCAAAGAAGTTTTTCCAACTGCAAAACGGCCAATCATACATATTTTTTTTGAAATCATTGCATAACCTCGAACCATACTCCAATATTAGATCTGTTAACTTCATTTGAAATGGTAGCACATCTGATGTTTTCAGTCACTTGCTTGTTCTTTGGCAAACCTTGATCAAGCAAGTACGATTGAACCAATTGTAATCTTTGTTGATTCAGTTGGTTGCTCTCTGAAATTGAACCCTGACAATCACTGCGAGCAATCAGTTTAATTGATACTTCATTATTAATGACACTGAGTTGTTTAAAGGCAGTGATTATCTGGTCTAAATGAGCCTTTTGTTCGTTGTTCAAAGCAATGACATCACTTAATATAAGTTGATTGGTTCGAATAAATGATTGTAAATTCGTTTCAGAGTATAAGATGACTTCGGATGCATCTATTGCACCAAACTTCGATAATAAGTCTTCATAATTATTGAGTTCTGCTGCTGTGGTGATTCCTATGAGTTTTAATCCGTCAGGTGACTCTTCCACTTGAACTGTGTGAGGCGGTGGATTTTCGGTTAAGAATTTTTCAAGTGAAAGGGTTGTTTTTTGGGTGGTTAAATCAGCAATTTGATGAGTGCCATTGACGACTTTGATCAGGTCCAGTTTTTGTTTGAATTCATTGATATTTTCAACTTGGCCTTTGATGGTGATGTGATTGTTCTCAGTGGAAACTTCAAGCTCAGGGTTGTTTAATACCTGGCTTATTCGCTTGCTTACAATGTCATCATCGAGCGATATAAATGGCGTGCTATCAATGATTACGTGGTCACCCAAATTTTGAAACTGTGTTAATGGGTCTTGCAATCCTGTGGCTATATACTGTCCACTTTCTTGGCGTAATCCAGTCAAAACAAAGCCGCTGGTTTGTTGTAATTTTAAGGTAAGTTCCAGCGTTTGTTTGTGATTTTGGTATGCAGTCCAAGCCCACCAGATTAGCGGCAGTGAAATTACCAACAACAGCGGCCAAAATTTTGTCCCTTGCGGTTTTTCATCTTCATCTTCAGATTGTGATTTTGTCAACAACAAAGTTTCAAGTTCAGATTTAAGTTCTGGGCTATTGTTCCAAAAGTTTTGATCTTCTAATTGTTGGTGGAAATCAATGTGTATGTCTTCAAGAAAACTCGATATTTGATCTCGCAACCGGTGTGTTGGGGCTCCTTTAATGACTGCTGCAACATTGGCTTTATTGCCATTAATGATCCAAACCAAATCATCACCAAGTTCAGCGGCCGACAAACTTTCTCCATCTTTACTGACTGCATCTTTAACAAAATCTTGGATGACTGTTAGCATGGCTGACATGGCTTCTTTGTCTTGTAACAATGTTTCTTCGTGACCGGCGTGCTCGATCAATAAACCTGAATGGCTATCAATCAGAAAAACTTGAGTGACTTGGTATTCGATGGTGTTATTAAAGACTATTTCAGCAAAAGGCACTCCTGTTCTGAGTGCTTTCCATCGCCATTTTAAAGCTTTGGCTGAAAAACCCATTTCAACAGTTCTGTTAATGTCGGCCACAAATTTTCTGATGGCTGAAGAAACAGATTGCCTGATCATGGGGCCAATTATGGGCAGTAAAGCATCGATGAAAGTCTGTTTATTTGCCCTGATTGCTTTTACGTAGGATCTGGGGTCTATTCGAGAAAATTTCTTTTTAAACCGAGGGTTTTTGGCGATGGCCAAATCAGTGGCTGGGTCCAATACTTCGCTGACTTTCTGGCTGAGTTTTGTTTTATCATTCAGTAAATCGTGAAGCGCTTTTATTTGAGCAATTTCCTCACTCAGCAACAATGCTTTGAGTTTTTCGCGGTCATCGCTCATTAGTTATTTACTCTGAAATCTGGTCGGCCAGCTTTCTCAATAATTCAGATAAATCATTGCGGTGTGTCAGTCGTTGGTCTAAATCATTTGAGCGTTCTTGTAATTCACTCAGGATGCTGGCTTCTGTTTCAATGATGCGATTATTCAAACTGGCTTCAATGGCTTGCATATGGTCAGTTTGATCTGATTGTAAGTCGGAAAGACTTTTTGAATTTTGTGATTCCAGGGTTTTGAGGTTGCCGCTCATCTGTTTAGTCAACGCTTCAAGTTGCTTTTTTAGACCGTTAAATTGCTTGTTGATGTCCGCTTCAAGCTGACTGAATTTCTTTTCAATGTTTTTAGTTTGTTCACCAAAGAGTATGTCTCTTATTTGGTCTACTGAATCACTGTTTTTTTCTGACATTGATTGTGCTCCTGAATTTATACTTTGATCAATCGATACCCTTTGTGATAAACCGAAACCAACTTCCAACCAGTACTGCCATCTAAGGAAAGTTTTTTACGTAATCTGCTGATGTGGGTATCGAC